>NZ_JBEHFT010000026.1:0-31378 GCF_040225455.1 Corynebacterium sp. KPL2838
TTCGTGCTCTCAAAGAAAACTACTCCCTACTAGTCGGTAACTGATTTCTCAGTCCAACTAATGGGGAGCAGTTCAAAGCGAAGGGGCTAAAAATTTTGTGTCCCCGACAGGGATCGAACCTGCGACCTTCGGTACCGGAAACCGATGCTCTAATCCGCTGAGCTACGGAGACATCGCTGGGAAAATTCCCAACGATGTGATTCTAGCGCATCGCCCGCCTGGGAACTAAATCAGGCCCGGTGCGTCAGCAGTGGTTACCTCACCGGTGCGCAGATAGTGCACGCCAATCTCATCGACGGCCTTATTGCCCAGAGCAAAGTGCCCGTGGCCGGGGCCGTGGACGGTGACGACGCGCGATTGCATGGGCTGGGAGAGGGCCTCGTGGTACTGGTACGGGGTCTGCGGGTCGCCCGTACCTTGGATTTGCAGCGGTTTGGTGGCAAGGTGCGAGCCATCGAGTGGCGCCCCGCCGGTAACGGGTCCGCGGCCGCCGCACCCGGCGCCAGATCCATACATGGAATTAACCAGGGAGAAAATATCGCCGGTGACAAAGTTGGACCACAGGTAGGTGGGGAAGAGCCACGGGTTGCCGGCGACGGTGTTCTCATTGCAGACGATGAGGTTTTGCATATTCATCATCTGGATAACTTGCTGTTGCACCGCGCGAGCAAGCTCTGGATCATCGACGACCTCGAGAGGCTTGCTGCCATTTAAGTACTTGGCAAACTCATCCCAGTGTGCGGGCATGGGAACTACCTCGCGAGTCTTGCCCAAGGTTACAGAGGCCCTTTGGTCTGCTTGCGGGTTAAGCGCCTTGTCGGCGAGGAACTCCGCCTGCACGCGCAGCTCACCCGTGGCGGTCATGATGTCCGCGCCCGGCTGGCCGGCGAATTCGAGTCCTTGGGGGAGGTCGCCGATTTTCGCATCCGGTGGCAAGACCGTAGGGCGGGCACCGGCTTCCATAGCGACTTTCTGCGACCACTTTTCATAGACCTGGAGTGCAGTAGTGCCCAAATGGTAGGTGGCGTCATTATCCGCGATGTACTGGAACAGATCGTGCAGCGCGTTTTCATACCCTTGTTGCTGTGAGGTGAAGATGCCATTCCATGCCAACTGGGGGCTCATGCCGGAATCGAGCAGCACCTTGCCGGTGTGCTGCGGATTCTGGGTGGCGTAGGCGGAGCCAAGATAGGTGCCGTAGGAGATGCCGGCGATGTCAATGACGTCCTCGCCCAGCGCTTGACGCACCATTTCCCAGTCTTGGGCGGTATTGGCGGTGGTCAAAGAGTTGGTATAGCCAGGGGTATTCTGCTCGCAGGCATCCCGTGTGGCCTTGCCAATCTGTGTGGTGGCCTCGATGGGATTGAAGTTCGGGGTGGTAGCGCAGTCCACCGGGGTGGAACCGGGCAGGCCGCGCGGCTGGACGCCGATCAGATCCCACTCGTTGCGAATCTCTTCGGGCCACTCGACGGTATCGTTTCCAGCCCAAGAATAAGCGTCGCCGCCGGGGCCGCCTGGGTTGGTAAAGAGCGCGCCGCGGCGCGCGTCTGGTTGTGCCGCGGGCACGCGAACGAAACCGACGCTAATGGTGCCGGCTGCGGGGTTATCGTAGTAGGTAGGTACCTCTATCCGCCCGCACTCGGCGCCATCCAGGTTGACCTGTGCGGGGCAATCCTCCCAGGTGATTTCTGGATCCGCCGCGGCGGCGGTGGGGGCCGCCACGCCCAGTGCGAGGGCGCTAGCGCATACTACGGTAGAAATTTTTCGAGAAAAAGAAAGCATAAGCTAAAGCTCCGACTCCTATAACGTTTGTCAGAGTTAGCTTATGCTTCTTTCAGGTTCGTGGCAGAAATTTACACGTGGCGGGTGCCCTAACTCGGCACCCCAGCCTCGCTACTTCACAATAATCACAATGAGATCGCGCGGGCCGTGCACGCCCTCGACGCGCGAGAGCTCGATATCGGAGGTCGCGGAAGGGCCAGAAATCCACGTTGCGGGCTTGTCTGGGTTCATCCGGGAAATGACCTCAGGGATGCCGTAGACAACCTCGTCGCGGCGGACGATACAGATGTGACGGTCCGGTACCAGCGTCAAGGCGCGGCGGCCGCAGCGGGAATCGGACTGCAATACGATGGTGCCGGTCTGCGCGGAAGACACGAAGGACTCGGTGACGACGGCGTCGGCATCGTCAAGCTCGCGCGGATCCGCTTCCTCGTCGTCCGGGCGGGCCGGAAGGCCATCAAAAAGATCGGCATTCATGCCTGGGGCGTAGCGGATGTCGGTGCAGTCGCGGTCGTGAACGATGGAATCCAGCGTCTTTTTGAGATCGCTTTCCTCCGTGACGTGGACTTCCGCCTTGTAATCCTCGAGGCGATCGACCAGCATCTCGCGCAGTTCATCATCATTCAGCGTGCCTTCGCGCTGGTATTCGCGTGGCACATCGACGTGATCTGGCAGCCCAGCCTGCGTCTGCGCCGAACGAATGCGGTTTAGGATGTCTTGCTTTGCGCTCACTTGGAGGCCTCCTTACGGGCATTGGACAGCAGCTCTTTGCCTTCTTCGGAGTCGAACCATTGGCGGAAGGATTTCTTCGGCGGAATCGCGGTATCGCGGCCATCGGACCAACCGGACATGAACAGCGGCAGCGACTCGATGGTGCCGTTGAATCCGCCCATCACGCGGCCAAGTGCCACGAGGTGGGTGACCTTATCCCACATCTTCGGGTTGTCCCAGAGCAGCTGCACCGTCTTGAACAGCTTTGGCTCGATCGGCGAGGCAGCATGGGTGACCTTCTGGTGGCGGTTTTCTAAGATGACATCAGAAAGCGGAATCTTCACCGGGCACACGTCGTCGCAGCGCCCGCACAGCGAGCAGGCGTACGGCAAGCTAGCCGATGGATCGTTGTGGTCCTTCATGCCAGTTAGCTGCGGGGTCAGGGAGATACCGATGGGGCCCGGGTACACGGAGCCGTAGGCGTGTCCGCCGGCGCGCTCGTACACGGGGCAGACATTGAGGCAGGCCGAGCAACGGATGCACTTCAGTGCTTGGTGGCCAACGGGCGAAGACAACGCTGCGGTGCGCCCATTATCCAGCAAGACGATGTGGAAGTTCTGCGGGCCATCGCCCTCCGTCACACCGGACCACATGGAGGTATACGGGTTCATGCGCTCCGCGGTGGAGGAACGGGGGAGCAGCTGCAGGAAGACTTCCAGGTCCTGGAAGGTAGGCACGAGCTTTTCGATGCCCATGACGGTAATCAGCGTTTCCGGCAGCGTCAGGCACATGCGGCCATTGCCCTCAGATTCCACGACGTTGACGGTGCCGGTTTCAGCAACGCCGAAGTTGGCGCCGGAAATGGCGACCTTGGCCTTCATGAACTGCTGGCGCAGGAACTGGCGGGATGCCTCGGCCAACTCGGCGGGCTCGGCCTTCAGCGAGTCATCCGTGTTGGGCATCTTATCGACGAAGATATCGCGAATTTCCGCGTGGTTGCGGTGAATTGCGGGCACCAGAATGTGAGATGGCATATCGTCACCAAGCTGGACGATGAGCTCTGCCAAGTCGGTTTCCTGGGCGTGGATTCCGGCCTCTTCGAGGTGCTCGTTCAAGCCAATTTCCTGGGTAGCCATGGATTTCACCTTGACCACGTCGGTCTCACCCGTTTCGCGGATGAGACCTTCAATGATCTCGTTGGCTTCCTTAGCATCGCGGGCCCAGTGGACGATGCCGCCGCGGTCAGACACTGCCTTTTCAAATTGCTCGAGCAGTTCCGGCATGCGGGCGGTGACGTCCTCCTTGAGGGCAGACCCGGCGTTGCGGAGCAGCTCCCAGTCATCCACTTCCTGTACGGTATTGGCGCGTTTTTGACGGATGGTGGTGGTCGCGTGCTGCAGGTTGTGACGCTGGGTAGCGTTATTCAGCCCGACGTGCGCGAGCGGGACGAAGGCCTTGCTGCCACGCAGGTTGCCGTAGCCTTCAGGGGCGCGTGGTGGGGTGGTGTCGAGGAAAGAGGTCATTAGAGCATCGTCTCCTTGGAGTAAGCGGCGGAGTCTGGCTGCCACGGGTGTTCCTTCGTGGAGGCCAAAATCTCTGCCATGTGTAGGGCGCGAATGCCGGAGCGCTGGCGGTGCAGGGCGCCGCCGATATTCATCAGGCAGGAGGAGTCACCGGCGGTGACGTACTCGGCTTTGGTGTCTTTAATGTGGCGGGTCTTATCGGAGACCATGGCCTGGGACACCTCAGCATTCTTCAGGGCAAAGGTGCCGCCGAAGCCGCAGCATTCCTCGCTATTGGCCAGCGGTGCCAAGTCGATGCCCTCGACCTCCTGGAGGAGCTTGTAGGGGCGGTCTTCCAGCTTGAGGAAGCGCAGGCCGTGGCAAGCGGAGTGGTAGGTCACGCGGTGTGGGAAGAAAGCGCCGACGTTGGTCACGCCCTCAATATCGACCAAAAATTCGGTGAGATCGTAGGTCTTCTGTGCGGTCTTTTGCGCGCCATCGACATCGGCGGAAGTGCCGAAGCGGTCAGCAATGCTTTCGTGGCGGTCGCGAACTGCCGCCACGCAGGAACCGGAGGCTGCCACGACGTAGTCAATGGAAGGATCCGCGAAGGCATCCGCATAAGAGCGGATCATCCCCAGCGTTTCCTTTTGGTAGCCGGTGTTGATGTGCATCTGGCCGCAGCAGGTTTGCTCCTCCGGAAGGACAACTTCGTGACCTAACCGGGAGAGAACCAATGCCGTCGCCTTTTGGACGTCCGGGAAAAGGGTGTCACCAATGCAAGTAGAAAAAAGCGCAATGCGCATACGGTGCTCCTTATTAGTTTTTAAGTCATGGGGTGCAATTAACCCTACACATTCACTAGGCGGATCGTAGTGTTAATCACTATCTAGCAGCATATATTTTGTAATATATATCGCAATATAGGTTTGCCTAAGAGGTCTAGAAAATGAGTAAATTTTGCCCTCTGAAATGTTAGTCAGTGCTTCTTTTCGCACGTGTCGGGGCAGTGAACTAGACTCTTGCCACATGACTCCAGCTGATTTGGCCACCTTAGTTAAAGAATCCGCCACCGAGGTCATGGCAGAACATGACCTAGACGCGTCCGTATTGCCGGAATCTGTCACGGTAGAGCGCCCCCGCAACCCAGAACACGGTGACTATGCCACCAACCTTGCACTGCAGGTGGCCAAGAAGGCCGGCGCGAATCCGCGCGAATTTGGTGGCTGGTTAGCACAAAAATTGGCCCAGCACGATGCTATTGCGGAGGCCGATATTGCCGGTCCTGGCTTTATTAATATTCGCTTAGCCGCCGCTGCCCAAGGCGAGATTGTTGCCCAGATTCTGCGGGCAGGCGCGGACTACGGTTCCAATGATTCCTTTGCGGGCAAGAAGATTAACCTGGAATTCGTATCCGCCAATCCCACTGGCCCGATTCACCTGGGCGGTACGCGCTGGGCCGCCGTCGGCGATTCGCTGGGCAGGGTACTGACGGCTTCTGGTGCGGAGGTCACCCGCGAGTACTACTTCAATGATCACGGCGGCCAGATCGATCGCTTCTCGCGCTCCCTTGTTGCTGCAGCTAAAGGCGAGCCCACGCCGGAGGATGGCTACGGCGGAGATTATATTCGCGATATCGCAAACGCGGTTGTGGAAAAGAACCCAAGCGCGCTCGAGGGCGATGCTGCGCAGGTGCAAGAGGCCTTCCGCGCCGATGGCGTGGATATGATGTTTGCCCAGATTAAGCAGTCCCTGCACGAATTCGGCGTGGATTTTGATGTCTATTTCCATGAAAATTCGCTTTTTGAATCTGGTGCGGTGGACAAGGCGCTCGAGACCCTGAAGTCTGAAGGTCACCTCTATGAGGCGGACAATGCATGGTGGCTAAAGTCCACCGATTATGGCGATTCTAAGGATCGCGTCGTGGTGAAGTCGGACGGCAATGCGGCCTATATCGCGGGCGATATCGCCTATGTGGCCGATAAATTCGACCGCGGTCACGATCTCAATATCTACATGTTGGGTGCTGACCACCACGGTTATGTCCCGCGCTTGAAGGCGGCAGCAGCCGCCCTGGGCTATGACGCCGATGGCGTCGAGGTGCTCATTGGCCAGATGGTCAACCTGCTGCGCGATGGCAAGCCGGTGCGCATGTCTAAGCGCGCGGGCACCGTGATCACCATTGAGGATTTGGTCGCCGCCATCGGTATCGATGCATCGCGGTATTCGCTGGTGCGCTCGTCCGTGGATCAGTCCATCGATATCGACCTGGGCCTGTGGGAGTCGCAGTCTTCGGATAACCCTGTCTACTACGTGCAATACGGGCACGCCCGGTTGTGCTCGATTGGGCGCAAGGCCGCGGAGCTAGGAGTGAGCTCCGAGGGGGCGGACCTCTCCCTGCTGGAGCATGAGCGCGAAGGCGACCTCATCCGCACCCTGGGTGAGTTCCCTGCCGTAGTGGCAGATGCCGCGGAACTGCGCGAGCCGCACCGCGTGGCGCGCTATGCCGAAGAGTTGGCTGGCGTATTCCACCGTTTCTATGACACCTGCCAGGTTTTGCCCAAGGCAGGGGAGGAAGAGCAGCCCATTCACAGCGCACGCCTCGCATTGGCGGAAGCATCCCGCGTCGTCCTGTCCAATGCCTTGACCATGGTTGGCGTGAGCGCACCGGAGAAGATGTAAATGACTGATTTCAATGAGCTTCCCGCCCACGTGTGGCCGCGGAATGCGAGCCGCCAGGAAGATGGCGTAGTTACCGTGGCGGAAGTCCCCTTGCCGGATTTGGCAGAGGAATTCCAGACCCCGCTGTACGTCTTCGATGAAGATGACTTCCGCTCGCGCTGCCAAGACATGGCTCGCGCTTTCGGTGGACCCGATCACGTGCACTATGCCTCCAAGGCATTCATTTCCAAAAAGGTCGTGCAGTGGGTCAACGAAGAAGGCCTGTGCCTCGATGCTGCCGCGCTCAATGAGCTAAAGATTGCGCTCGCCGCAGAGTTCCCGGCAGCGCGCATTACGGCGCACGGCAATAATAAAGACGAGGAATACCTGCGCCTGTGCGTGGATGCGGGCGTGGGCCACGTGGTCATCGATAATGAGCAGGAGCTCGAAGAGCTCAACCGCATCGCCGGCGAGGCAGGCGTGGTGCAGCCGGTAATGATTCGCGTCAAGCCGGGTGTGGATGCGCATACCCACGAATTCATTGCTACCTCGCACGAGGACCAGAAATTCGGTATTTCCCTGGCCACGGGCGCGGCTTTCGCCGCCGCGAAGCGCTGCCTTGAGGTGAACAACCTCCACTTGAGCGGCCTGCACTGCCATGTAGGCTCCCAGGTTTTCAATGCCGAGGGTTTCAAACTCGCCGCCGAGCGCGTGCTGGAGCTCTACCGTCAAATCCACACCGAGCTGGGCGTTGACTTAGCCGAGCTGGACTTGGGCGGCGGCTTTGGTATTCCGTATATGCCCTATGAGGAAGCCCTGAATATTGACCGCGTGGCCCAGGACATGCTGCGGGCCGTTGACCAGACTGCGGAAGAACTCGACATTAAGGCGCCGTTCCTCCTCGTGGAGCCGGGGCGCTCCTTGGTGGCCGGGTCTGCCGTGACCGTCTACCGCGTGGGTACGGTCAAGGACGTGGAAACCGGCAAGGCCGATTTGCCGGTGCGCCGGTATATCTCCATCGATGGGGGAATGTCCGATAATATTCGCCCCGCCCTCTACGGTTCCGAATACGATGTGCGCCTGGTTAACCGCTTTAGCGACGGCGAGATGGTGCCCTCGCGCATCGTGGGTTTCCACTGCGAATCCGGCGATATTCTGTTGGAGGAAGGCGAATTGCCCGATGATATCCAGCCGGGGGACTTGCTCGCTTTCGCGGCCACCGGCGGGTATCAGTACATGATGTCCTCTCGGTACAACGGCGCGGTGCGCCCAGCGGTGGTTGCCACGCGCGTGGGAAATACCAAGCCCATGTTGCGGCGCGAAACCATCGAGGATCTTTTGTCCTTGGAAGTGGATTAAGCCAGTACTACCCCCGCAACGCAGGGGCCACATTCGGCCCGTGCGGCGGGGGTTTTCTGTAGCTAAACGAATATTATCCCCCGCATGTCGCAATATAGACAGCTCGTTCTGTATAGTGACCTGTAGCCGCGTAAAGCGGGAGATATTTTCCACCACTAAATCGACATGGAGACGGACTATGGATGCTTCAAACAGTGAGCTACAGCTACATTCGCGTACCGGCAAGGGTGAAGGCGAAACCGTTGGCATCGCGCTGCTTGGATTCGGCACCGTGGGCGCGGAAGTTTTCCGCCTCTTAGATGAGAATGCGGATGCCTTTGCTCATCGCATCGGTGGGCCGGCAGAGATCCGCGGCATCGCCATCCAGAATAAAAACAAGCTGCGCCCTGGCGTGCCCAGTGAATTGTTGACCGATGATGCCAAGGCCCTGATCTCCCGCGATGATATTGACTTGGTGGTGGAGGTCATCGGTGGGATCGATTTCCCGCGCGAGTTGGTGTTGACCGCGCTTAATTCCGGCAAGTCCGTGGTGACGGCGAATAAGGCGCTCGTTGCTGCGCATGCTGATGAATTGGCCGAGGCAGCGGAACGCTCCGGCGTTGACCTCTACTTTGAGGCCGCCGTGGCCGCCGCCATCCCCGTCGTGGGTATGCTGCGTCGCTCCCTGGCAGGTGACCAGATTGAGCGCATCTCTGGCATCGTCAACGGCACGACCAACTACATCTTGGATGCCATGGAATCCACCGGCGCCACTTATGACGAGGCCCTGGCAGAAGCCACCCGCTTGGGCTATGCCGAGGCGGATCCCACCGCGGACGTGGAGGGGCATGACGCGGCGTCCAAGGCCGCCATCATGGCCTCCATCGGCTTCCACACTCGCGTGAAGTTCGAGGACGTGCACTGCGAGGGCATTACCGATATCACCGCAGACGATATCGCCGCGGCAAACGATGCCGGCTATTCCATCAAGCTGCTCGCCATTTGTGAGCGCCTGCGCCGCGAGGATGGAACTGAAGTGGTCAACGCGCGCGTGCACCCGACCTTGGTGGCCAAGGAGCACCCGCTGGCTACCGTCAGCGAGTCCTATAACGCCATCTTCGTTGAGGCTGAGGCCGCCGGCTCGCTTATGTTCTACGGCAATGGTGCTGGCGGCAACCCCACCGCTTCGGCCGTGCTTGGCGATGTCGTCGGTGCCGCCCGCAATATAGTCCACGGCGGCCGCGCGCCTGGCGAGAATACCTACGCTAACTTGCCGATTGCGGACTTCGGCGAGGTCGATACCCGCTTCTACATCGATATGGAAGTCCAGGATCGCGCCGGCGTCTTGGAGGCTATTTCCGCGCTTTTCGCACAGCATGGGGTATCCCTGCGCACCGTGCGCCAAGAAGACGGCGAGGATACCGCGCGCCTTATTGTGGTCACCCACGCTGCCAAGGAAGCGACCCTGGAAAACATCGTCTCCGCCTTGGGCGAGCTCGATGAGGTCAAGGCCGTTCACTCGGTCATCCGCCTGGGCAGCTAAACCGGTTCGATATATTAGACACCATGAGCATCGAAGTTGAAGTCGGCACCAAAGCGATAGTCACCGTCCCCGCCTCCACGGCGAACCTGGGGCCGGGATATGACACCCTGGGCATGTCATTGAGCATGTATGACACCGCCGAGGTGGAGGTCATTCCCTCCGGCCTCGAGGTAGAGATTTTCGGCGAGGGGGCAGACGACCTCCCGCGGGATGGCTCACACCTGATGGTCAAGGCCATCCGGTCGGCGCTATCTGCCGCCGAAGCTACGGTGCCGGGGCTGCGCGTGGTCTCGCATAATACGATTCCCCAATCGCGCGGCCTGGGTTCTTCGGCATCTACGGCTGTCGCCGGCGTGGCCGCGGGCAATGCCTTGGCGGGCAGCCCGCTGACCCAAGATCAGCTCGTACAATTGTCCTCGGCGTTTGAGGGCCACCCGGATAATGCCGCGGCGTCGGTACTGGGCAGTGCCGTGGTCTCGTGGACGACGGTTCCTGTCGATGGCCGATCCTTACCGGAATACAAGGCCGCCACCATCAACGTGCATCCCGATATTCGGGCGACCGCGCTGGTGCCGGATTCCCACGCCTCCACCCAGGCGGTGCGCCGGGTGCTGCCTTCGCACGTGACGCATTCCGATGCCGCCTTTAACGTCTCCCGCACCGCCGTCCAGGTAGCCGCATTGCAGAACTACCCGGAGTTACTGTGGGAAGGCACCCGCGACCGCTTGCACCAGCCGTATCGCGCCGACGTGCTTCCCGTGACCGCGGAGTGGGTGAACCGCCTGCGCAACCGCGGGTACGCCGCCTATCTTTCCGGGGCGGGGCCAACGGTGATGGTGCTGCACACGGAGGATATTGACGAGAGCATTCTTGATGATGCCCGCGAGCAGGGCCTGCGCGTCTTCGATCTCAAGGTCGCGGGCTCGGTCCGCGTGGAAGTTACACAGGCTTAATCTCGATCTGGCACACTTCGGGGCGCTGCATCGGCGTTAAGGCGATGTCCGCGTCCGTACCGCTGGCTTCCTGCAAAAAGCCAGCGTGTATGGCGCAGACAAAGGGGCTCGGGGTGGTTCCGGAGGAGACGAACGGACAGGCATTCAACTCGATTTCGGAAGGATCCGCGCCCTGCGAAGGATCAAAACCCATATCGCGCAGGGTGGCAAAAAGGGTATCGAGCGCCCCGCTGTGAATGTCCGCGCCCGTGGCGCGCGCCCATTGGCGTCCCAGCTCCCGGGCCTGTGGGGAAGAGAAATCATCGAGCTCTTCTTTGCCCGCGAGCATGGTGGTCAGCACGCTAATGAGGCTGACATATTCGTCTGCGATGGCGCGGTTATCTGGCACGCGCGCCTGGAAAATCAGGGACGGGCGCCCGCGCCCGGTGCTGTGTTCTGGAACGGCGGTGACGGCACCGACATGAATGAGCTCATCGATATGCCCGCGCGCGGTATTGACGTGCATGCCTAGATCTTTTGCTACCTCCGCCGCACGGGCTCCTCGCGGGTAGTGCTGGAGCTGCGTGAGCACCTCGCGCTGCTTAGGGGAAAGCTTGAGCGCTTCTGGGAAAAGATCGGAACTGGGGCGGGGGAGCGAATTAGGCATGCGATTAACTTCGTATCTCTGAGTGCTGTTGAGGGGCTTGATTAACAGAAATCTTATCTTTAGCCACGCTATAGGATACGGTATCGCCCGTATCAATACCTAAAGCTACCTGCCTACTCACCGGCACAGTGATGGATTGCCCGTCCATATCTAGGCTTAATCGAGCATCCGCCATGCTGGCCGCTTCCACCGCGATGACCTTGGTGGACCAGTGATTGACCCCGGTAGAGGCTTCAGCGGTAAGGTGCACGTCGCTTGGCTTAAACGTGACCGCTACCGTATCGCCGGCGCGGAGATCGGCGGGCCCGCCAGTGATGGTGGCATTCCCGCAGGTAACGACGGTCTCGGTAGCAGTCGCCTCTGTGACGGTGCCTTCCACGCGGTTGAGCCCGGCGATATTAGCCACAAAGCCGGTGGGTGGGACATCGAGGAGGTCTGCGGCAGGTCCGTGGGCGGTGACGCGGCCGGAATTCATGACCACCATGTCATCGGCAAGCCCGGCAATATCCAACGCATTGTGGGTCACCAGCAAGGTGGTGCGGTCGCGGCGGGTAGCGCGCAGGAAGCGGCGCCACTTGCTGGCGGATTCCACATCGATGGCCGCCAAGGGCTCATCCAGAATCAGGATGGTGGGCCGTGCGGCAAGCGCGCGGACGAGGGCCACTTGGGCGGCCTGGCCGCCGGAAAGGGCGGGCACGGGGACATCGTTAAGCTCCCGCAATCCCGCCGCCTCCAGCAACTCCGTGGCGCGCTGCTTATCGCGGGTGACCATCGCGATGGCTTGGTTGGCGGTGGCTCGCGGCGGGAGGCCGGGGCGCTGGGTCAGCAGGACGATGTCATCCGGGTTGGCGCTAATCTCTGCGCCGGTCAGCCGCCCGGCGATGCGCCCTATGAGTGTGGTCTTGCCCGAGCCATTGGACCCGACGATGGCGGTGATAGCGCGCGGGGTAAATTCCGTGGTCTCCCCATCCGCCGTGACGGATAGGGTAGAGGCATTATCTGGAGCGGTCAGGGCGCGGAGTTTCTCATAGTCCATGCTGTGCAGCTCGCGGGCCTGTGCCTGATAGGAACGATGGAGGAGCGAGGGCAGCCCGGCGAGGGCTAGGCAGACAATCGCCATCGCAATGAGGATGGCGGAGAGCACATAGGCGCCATCGGTATCGACCTCGCGCTCCAAGTAAATGCCGAGCGGCATCGTGCGGGTCACGCCCGGCTGGGATCCCGCGAAGGTCAGCGTGGTGCCGAACTCGCCGAGGGACCGCGCAAAGGCAAGGCCAGCACCGGTGGCCAGGGCACGGACGATGGAGGGGATGGTGATTTTGCGCAGTACCTCCCAGCGGGATAGCCCCACGCTGGCGGCAGAGGCCAAAATCTCCTGATCCAATTGGCGCAGTGCGGAATCGACCGCCACCACGACGAAGGGCAAGGCGACGAAGCACTGCGCGGCGATGACGCCGGGGAAAGCAAAAGCAAAATGGAAGTCTATGGCGTCAAGAAGCGGGGACAAATAGCCCCGGCGGCCGATGGCGGCGGTCAGCGCCAAACCGCCCACCACGGGTGGCATGGCCAAGGGCAAATAGATGAACAGGCGGATAACGCCGCTGCCCCGGCCAAGCTGTTGGACCCAAAGGGCAAGGCCGGTCCCCAGCACCATCGCCAGCAGCATTGATTGGAATGCCGCGGTGAAAGACAGCTTGAGCATGTCCCAAATCTCCGGTTTGGCGAGGTATTCGCCGAGGCGGTCCCACGGTACGCGCAGCCCCAAGGAGGCTACGGGAACGAGGATGACAACGACCGCGATGAGGCCGATAAGGCCGATAACGAGGGGATACCTAAGGCGGACGGGCTGGGGAGGGGTCATTGATTAATCTGCTGGGTTAAAGCCGTACTCTTCCCAGGCCTTATCAAAGTCATCGGCCAATAGGTCGAGGACCTTTTGTGCCTCTTCTGGGTGCTCAGCCTCGGCGGAGACTGCGCCTAGGATTTGGTTGGCAAACTTATCAGCATCCGGAATCTCGATAACCTCTACATCATCGCCAGCGGCCGCGGCGTCGGTGGAGTAGACCCAGCCGGCATTGGCCTCACCGGAGACGACCTTGCCCAAAACGTCAGCGACCTGCTGCTCCTGGGAGGCGGGCTTTACGTCCAGGTTGTTTTCTTCGATGATCTGGGAAGAGATATCTCCGCAGGGAACCTGCGGGTCACAGATGACGAAGCGGTCTTCGTTCTGCAGATCCTCGATGGAGTGGATATTGCCCGGGTTGCCCTTCGGCACGACCATCACCATGACGTTGGTGGCAAGCACCTTCGGGTCCTTGACGGTTCCGTCATTGATTGCCTTGTCCATGGTCTTTTTGGACGCGGTAAGCAGCAAGTCCGCAGGAGCGCCCTCGCTGAGCTTATTGACCAAGTCGGAAGAGCCGCCATTTTGGAACTCGAGGTTTACCGGGGCGTCGAACTCGGAAGCGCGCTTTTCCAGTTCATCGTTGATGACGCGGGTGGACGATGCAGCCAGTAGGTTCAAGCTGGTCTCCTCCGCATCGGAGGTAGTGGAGGTATCGGGAGAGCAGGCGGAGAGCGCCAGCCCGGTCGCAGCCACGGCGGCTGCGGCAAATTTCTTATTCATAGTGAATGTTCCGTGTTATGTAGGCAACTTAGTATGAGAGATGAAGTTATCAGCACATAGCCTATCGATTGGCACGGAAATACACTACGAAATTCGCGTGAACTTGATGTGATAGTCGTTTTCTTCTTCCTTGAGGTACGACAGCTCGAATTCCTCCGGGCGCTCTTCTACTTCCTTGAGTAGCGGCAGCGGGTTGTGCGGGGCGATGAGGATCATGGCTTGGCCCACGTTCAGGGTGCCCAAAGCGCCGTGGATGGCACCGTGACGCACGGCGTGGGGGATTTCGGTCGCGTTGAGCGTGGGGATGGAGTTCTGCTGGGAAGAATCGGTGATGGGAAGTTCCATGGTGAGGATCATCCTTTCGGAGGTGGGGTGAGGTTTTACCTTGCCACCAATATTAGTACGATTAAAGCCGTGATAAATAATAGGCTCGCGCACCGCTTCTTCTTCCTTGCCTGCGCGGGGCTGTCCTTGCTGGTTGGGCTCGCCGCCGGGGCATCCCTGCTCGGCGTGGGTTTCTCGCCGGCTGCCTCCGTCGCCGCCGATCATGGCCCCTTGATGGTCTTTGGCTTTGTCGGCGGCGCTATCGGGCTGGAGCGCGCCGTCGCCGTGCGCACGCGGTGGGCCTGGGCAGGACCCATCTTCCACGTAGCCGGCTTCGTTGGCATCGTGGCCGGCCTGCCGCGGCAGGTCCCGGCGTTGTGTTTTGCCGCCGGCTTCATCGTGCTGGGGTTTATCTACGCCACCATTCACCGGCGCCAGCCCGCCCTGTCCATCATCGTGCAGGCCACCGGCGTCATCGGCGGGGTAGCGGCGGCGCTGCTGTGGGCCATGGAGCCGGCCTTTTCTACTGCGATGCCGCTGTGCGTGCTCTACGTGGTGGCGACGATCATCGGCGAGCGCATGGAGCTTGCCCGCATCACCATGGCCGGCACGCAGGCGGAAAAGCGGATTACGCTGTGGGTTTTGGGGTTGGCGGCGCTCAGCGTGGTCTATATCCTCTCCCCGGCAGTGGGCTATCGCGCGATGGGCGCGGGGCTTATCGGCGTTGCGGTTTCTACCGTGCGCGTGGACGTGGCGAAGAACCTGGTGCGCTCGCGCGGGCTGCCGCGCTATTCCGCCGCGTGCATGCTCGCCGGGTATTTTTGGTTGGCCCTCGGCGGCTATTTCTGGCTGCTCTATGGCGAAAGCTCGGGCTTTGCCTACGATGCCTCGGTGCACGCCATCTTTTTGGGCTTTGTCATGTCCATGATTTTTGCCCATGCCCCCATCATCATTACCTCCGTCATCCGCCGCCGCTTGCCTTACCACCCGGTGCTTTTCCTTCCCGTGGCGGTCCTGCACGGCGGGCTGGCGTTGCGCATTCTTGCCGATGTCGCCCGCCACACCGTCGCCTACCAGGTAGGTGGGCTGACGACCCTCGCCGCCGTCTTGGTTTTCCTCGCCTGCGGCATTACTTTGACGGTGAAGGAGGCCCGCCGTGCACATTAATGACATCTCCCTGGCCGCCCGCAGCCGCTGGCACATCCTTACCGCCGCGCTTATCGGCGCGTGGGTATTCATCGGCATCGGCATCAATGTGGCGGGTCACCTGGGCGCGCCCGTGGTGTGGTGGGATCTCATCCACCCGCTGACCATCGGCGCGCTGACCACGGCCATCGTTGTATTTTCCACCCACTTCACCGAGGCGCTTACACGCACCGCCAATAACGGATACCGGGGCGTGGGCGCACGCGTGGTACTCATCCAGGTGGGCCTTGTCCTGCTCATTATCGATCGCGCCGGATATGACTGGGGCCTGCTTGCCGATGCCGCCTCCCTCCTCATCATCGCCGCCCTTGCCTGGCAGCTCGTCTTTATCTACACGCGCTTGCGCGGCTCGCTTTCCGGATCGTTTGCGGTGACGGTGCCGTTTTATGCGGCCGCATCCATCTTCATGATTGCCTCCGTGGTGCTGGTGATCTTAAGCGGCAATGGCGTAGGCAACTATTCCTTCCTGGTGGCCGCCCACTCGCGCGGCATGGTGTGGGGGTTTGCGTGGCTGACCATCGTGGGCACCATCGTGACGCTCCTTCCCACCTTGTCCAGCACCGCGATTTCGCCCACCGCGCGCACCAGGTGTACGCGCGGGCTCATCGTCCACTGCACCGGGCTAGCCCTGACCATGGTCTGCGGCGCGGTGGGGTGGACGCGCGCGGCGGGCATCGCCCAGCTGCTCGTCGTGCTCGCCGCCATCATGATCATCCAACCCGTCCTGGCCACCGTGCTGGGGCGCAACCCTCGGCTCACCACAGCATCGGTATCCGTTATCGCAGGACTGCTGTGGATGGTGGCCCTGTGCGCCGGCGATGCCGTCGCCGCAGCGCTCGGCGCTTACCCGCGCGTCATCACGCTGTTTTTGGTTCCGGCCTTCATCGGCGGCGGCATTTTGCAGCTGGTCACCGGCGTCTTGCACCACCTCTTGCCCACGCTGGTGGGAGGCGGTCCTGCCAAGGTGCACCACGGCCGGGATACCGCGGACCGCGCCGGTTTTGCCCGACTCGTCCTCATCAACCTCGGCGCCCTGCTGAGCCTTGTCAACGCCCTGCCTGCTGGGCTTATCCTCATGGGGATGGGCTTAGCATTAAACGTGCTTGCCGTGGGCCGCGCCGTCTACCAACAACAGAATCTGGAGAATTAAATGCTTAGTGTTTCTTCCCCACAGCCACAGGATAAGCCGCCGGAGTCCGGCAACTCCCAATGGGCCTCGTGGTTACTTATCGGTATCGCGCTGGCCGCGGTAATCGCGCTCGCCCTAGTCAATACCACCTCTAAGGACTCCCAGCCATCAAGCTCTGTTGCCGAAGGTGAAACCCACACCATTGACGTAGAAGTCGATGGTATGGCCTTCGTCCCCAACCACGTTGATATCGATCCCGGCACCCACTTGGTGGTTAACTTCACCAATACCGGGGACCAAGTCCACGATCTAAAGATTGGTGATGCCGAAACCGGCCGCGTCGATCCCGGCGATACCGCGCAGCTCGATGCCGGTGTCATCGAATCCAGCATCGAAGGCTACTGCACCATTGCCGGTCACCGCCTGCAAGGTATGACCTTTGACGTCAACGTGGACGATTCCGCGCCAAGCACCGGCGGGCACGATCACCACCATGCCGTGGCAGGGGCATCCAACCCGCACGTTGATGTTCCGAGCGCCGCCGAACTCGGTGCCTCCCGCGAAGGTTTTAGCGCCTATGACGCCTCCCTGGCGCCGGCGGCTAATACCACCACGCATGAAGAAACCTGGTCGATGACCGAGGAAATCGTTGAGGTAGCCCCAGGAGTTAAGCAGATGCAATGGCTTTTTAATGGCCAGGCGCCAGGGCCGACGCTGCGCGGCAAGGTGGGCGATAAGTTCAAGATCACCATCAAGAACGAGGGCAGCATGGCCCATTCCATCGACTTCCACGCCGGTGAGGTCAACCCGGATGAAAACATGAAGTCCATCCAGCCCGGGGAAGAACTAACCTACGAATTCACCGCGAATCGCTCCGGCATTTGGATGTACCACTGCTCAACCGCCCCGATGTCCCTGCACATCGCCAACGGTATGGCCGGCAACGTCATCATCGATCCACCAGATCTCAAGGACGTGGATGCCGAGTACAACTTCATCGCCAACGATGTATTCCTCGGTGAGGAAAAGACCGGCGCTGACGCCCAGCGCGTGGCCGACGGCGACTTCGACCTAATGGCCTTTAATTACTACCCCAGCCAGTACGACGTCGACCCCATCAAGGCCAAGGTAGGCGATACCGTCCGCCTGTGGATCCTGAACGTGGGCCCCGATCAGCCGCTTAGCTTCCACGTGGTGGGCGAGCAATTCGATACCGCCTATAAGGAAGGTGCTTACCTCATCAAGGACGAGGATAAGACCGGTTCGCAAGCCCTCGACCTGCTCCCCGCACAAGGCGGGTTCGTGGAAATGACCTTCAACGAGCCTGGAACGTATTCCTTTGTCAACCACATCATGACTAACGCGGAAAAGGGACAGCACGGCAAGTTCGTCGTCACCGAATAACGCGTTCTTAGCTTCCCCGCCCTTCGCGCTCACCAGGGCACTGCCGAGAGGTAGATCTACCTCTCCCCGTGACCGCGAAGGGCGGGGTTCTTTGATCAGCACCTCCCTTGGCACTCACCGGGTGGTGATTTCACGGGCGCACCGCCTTGCCGGTGAGAGCGAAGGGAGCGTGGGGGCGGATGGTGAGCGCATGGGGCGCGCCGGAGTAGGTGTAGACAGAAGGAAACCGCCGCGGACCATCCATCTACTGGACGGCGCGCGGCGGTGAAGAGGACCGAGGAAACTACCTAGGCACCGTGGCTCGGGGTTTCTCCTTCCAATTGCTTCCGGTTGGAGCGGATAGGCTCCCACGCGGTATTGGAGCGCATCGGGGTGGTGCGCTCATCGCGGGAGCGGTAGACCACGTAAGGGCGGGTGACGTAGCCGACCGGCGCCGAGAACGCGTGGACAAGGCGGGTAAAGGGCCACACGGCGATGATGGTGAATCCGCAGAGGACGTGGACCTTAAATTGCCACGGGGCACTGGCCATGAGGTCTGGCTGGATGTTGAAGATCAACAGCTGGCGCAGCCACGGGGAAATGGTTTCGCGGTAGTCGTACCCGCCGGTGCCGGCGAGGTCAAAAAGCTGCAGGGTAAAGGTGGCAAAAGAACCCGATACCAGTGCGAGGCCGAGCAGCGCGTACATGACCTTATCCGAGGTGGAGGTGGACAAGAATACGGAGCGGTTCTTTAGCCTGCGGTACAGCAAACCGGCAAAGCCCAGCAGGACCGCCAGAGCGGCGATGGAGCCGGGGATGGTGGCGAGGAGGTGGTAGGCGTGATCGCTGATGCCAACGGCCTGGGTCCAAGACTTGGGGAATGCCAAGCCCATCAGGTGGCCGATGACGACGAAGACCATGCCCCAGTGGAAAAGCGGCGAGGATAAACGCAGCAGCTTGGATTCATAGATTTGGGAGGAGTGGGTGGTCCAGCCGAATTGGTCGGAACGCCACCGCCAGAAGATGCCCACGAAGAATGCCGCGATGGCTAACCACGGGAAGGCACCCCAGAGGAAGTTATCAAACACGATGTGGCTCCTAGACGAGGTCTGGTTGGGTAGTGGGGAAGGGTAGGTCTGCAATGCCGACCATCTCGGCGGGTGGGCCGGTGCGGATGAGATCGACGTACTTTTGCGCGGTATCAGAATCGACTTCTGGAAGGGCCTTGCACAGCGCGACGATCAAGCTGACATACGGCGAGCGCTCGTGGGCGAGGGCCGCGCGCAGCACCTCGATTCCTTCGCGGTAGCTGGCCACCAATTCGACGGCGCGCTCGTGCGTATCTCCCTCGCTCATGGCGAGGGCTTCGAGGACCACGCAGAGGTGATCGGGCAGCTCTTCATCGGAAATCTCGAAGCCGAGCGACTCCAATTGCTGGCGGAAGGACAAAATGGCCATTCCGCGCTGGCGGGTATCGCCGACGGCGAAGTAGGACAGGTACAGCGCGCAGCGGCGGCGCTGGTCAAAGGTCTCGACGTAGTGTTCTTCCAAGCCGCGGGGGCCGATGCTGCGGGCCCATTCGGCGAAGTTGATGAAGTCGGTGGCAATGGCCAGCGGTAGATCATCTACTTGGTCTTCGACCGCGGAGAGGCGGTCAAAGATATCTTCGCCGGGGTAATTCAGCAGCACGGACACGGCCATGGCGACGATTCGCCGCTGGTCTTCGGTGACTTCGACCGGCGTGACAAATTCATTGGGGACTTGACCTGTGTGGGTGCGCAGCGTCTTTTCGACGTCCTTGGCACCGCCCATGGAACCGATGCCAGCGGGCGTTCCGAATCCAGCCACGGGGGCATCGCCACCCTGCGGGGCCGATTGCCGCTGCAGGGATTCCTGGCGCTTGCGGAGTTTATCGAAGATATTCACGGCTTAACCTACTTCCGCGGCGGGAACATGGCATCGGGCCGGTCACCGCTCCAGGAGAGTAGCGAGACCTTGCCCTGTGGTTCGGCGCCGTGGGTGCAGGCCTCGGGCGCGCCCATGCCCAGGTCGTGGAAGACGTCTTCGGAGGCCTTGGCTGGGTCCACATCGCCAAACGGATCCAAGTCGGTAATGCCGCGCGGGGATTCCGGCGAGGCGGTGGGGATGACGTAGCGGTCATCGTATTTAGCGATGGACAACAGGCGGTACATGCCTTCCATCTCCCTGCCTGTCATGCCTACTGCCTGGGCGATTTCCTCCTGCGGTTCGTTGCCCAGGTTGATATCGCGCATATACGAGCGCATGGCGACGAGCCTGCGCAGCGACTTTTCCACCGGGACGGTATCGCCGGCGGTAAACAGGCCCGCCAAGTATTCCAGAGGAATGCGCATATTTGATAGCGCCGAGAAGAGGATCTTGTGGTCCTCGCCGTCGTTTCCGGTCGCGGTCACCTTGTCAACGATGGGGGACAGCGGCGGGATGTACCAGACCATCGGCAGCGTCCGGTACTCCGGGTGCAGCGGCAATGCGACGCCGTACTTGAATATGAGGTCGTAGATCGGGGACTGCTGTGCGGCATCGATCCAGGAGTGCGGGATGCCCTCTGCCTGGGCCGCGCGGACAACCTCCGGATCGTGGGGGTCGAGCATGATCGACTTTTGGGCCTCGAAAAGGTCCTGCTCATTTTCGGTGGAGGCGGCCTCGGCGACGCGGTCGGCATCGTAGAGGATGACGCCCAAGTAGCGCAGGCGGCCTACACAGGTCTCGGAGCACACAGTGGGTTGGCCAACCTCGAGGCGTGGGTAGCACAGCGTGCACTTTTCGGCCTTGCCAGTCTTGTGGTTGAAGTAGACCTTCTTATACGGGCAGCCGGATACGCACATGCGCCAGCCGCGGCAGCGGTCCTGGTCCACTAGGACGATGCCGTCTTCGGTGCGCTTATACATCGCGCCAGAGGGACAGGAGGACACGCAGGTTGGGTTCATGCAGTGCTCGCAAATGCGCGGCAGGTAGAACATGAACGAGTCCTCGATTTCCTTCTTGACCTCGAGGTTCATGTTGTGGAGAACGGGGTCATCGTCAAGCGTGGCAGTAGAGCCACCCAGGTTATCGTCCCAGTTGGAGGACCATTCGATCTTGCCGATGTCCCGGCCGTCGATCTGGGAGACCGGCTTGGCGGTGGGCTGGGTCTTCTGACCCGCCTCGGCGCCCATCAGGTCCTCGTACTGGTAGGTCCAGGGCTCGTAGTAATCCTGGATGGTGGGCAGGTTGGGGTTGTGGAAGAGGGTGGCCAGCTTTTTGAGGCGCCCGCCTGCCTTGGGCTTGATCTTGCCGGATGCCGTGCGCTCCCAGCCGCCCTTCCACTTTTCCTGGTCCTCCCAGGTGCGCGGGTAGCCGAGGCCGGGGCGGGTTTCGACGTTATTGAACCAGATGTACTCGGTGCCTTCGCGGTTGGTCCATGCCTGCTTACAGGTAACTGAACACGTGTGGCAACCAATGCACTTGTCCAGGTTCATGATCATGGAGATTTGAGCCATGACTTTCATTAGTAGGATACCTCCTGGGAACGGCGGCGTACGCGGGTGACTTCATCGCGGTTATTGCCGGTAGGGCCGATGTAGTTGAAGTGGTAGGTCAGCTGGCCATAGCCGCCAGCGATGTGCACCGGTTTGATGGAAATGCGGGTCAGCGAGTTGTGCGTGCCGCCGCGGCGGCCGGTGTGCTCGTTGATCGGCGTGCCCACGGTGCGCTCCTGTGCGTGGTTGCACAGCATGGTTCCCTCCGGAATGCGGTGGGAAACGATGGCGCGGGCGGAAACAACGCCGTTGCGGTTATATACCTCAACCCAGTCATTGTCCGTGACACCGATTTTCTCGGCGTCCTTATTGGACATCCAGACCACCTGGCCACCGCGCGAGATGGAGAGCACGTGCAGGTTGTCGAAGTACTGCGAGTGGATGGACCACTTATTGTGCGTGGTCAAGTAACGCAGCGTGACTTCGGCCTCGCCGCGGTCATTGGTCAATTCCGTGCCCGGCGCGAATTCGCCGTGCATGTGGACGTGATCTAGCGGTGGGCGGAAGATCGGCAGCGATTCGCCGTAGTCCATAAACCAGTCGTGGTCGATGTAGTACTGCATGCGGCCAGTTAGCGTGTGCCAGGGCTTATCAAACTCGACGTTGATGGAAAAGGCGGTGTAGCGGCGCTTATTACGCTTATCGGCGGTCCACTCGGGAGAGGTGATGACCTCCTTCGGGCGTTCCTTGATGTCATCCCAGGTGATGCGTACGTCTTCATCGGGAGTGCCCAGTGGCGTCAGATCCTTGCCGGTGCGTGAGGATAGGAACTCAAAACCTTGCTTGGCTAGCTCACCGTTGGAGACACCAGACAGGTGCAAGATGGCGTCGATGACCTTGGTGTCCTTGGACAGATCCACCAGCTCGCCCATGGAGGTCTCCGTGGTGCCGCAGATGAGCTCGAGCTCCTTGACCTGCTTTTCTACGTTGAACTTGGTGCCGTGCACGCCGGTGCCGGCCTTGGCGGGAAGCGGGCCCAAGTGCGCCCACTTTTCGTAGACCTTGGTGTAATCGCGCTCGACAACGTGCAGCTTTGGCATCGTGACCCCAGGGATAAGGCCCTGTTCTTCGGGGTCGGGGACGATGCCGTTGGGCATGCCAAGCTCGTCCGGGCTGTCGTGGTGGCTCGGCTGGGTAATGACATCGCGCTGCACGCCCAGCCACTTGGTGGCTTTATCAGAGAGCGCTGCGGCCAAGTCCCGGAAGACCTCGTAGTCCGAGCGGGCCTCCCACGGCGGGTTAATCGCCGCGTTAAATGAGTGCAGGTACGGGTGCATGTCGGTAGAGGACATGTCGTGCTTTTCGTACCAGGTTGCGGCCGGGAAAATGAGGTCCGAAACCAGCGTGGTGG
Source organism: Corynebacterium sp. KPL2838 (assembly GCF_040225455.1). Classification (NCBI taxonomy): domain Bacteria; kingdom Bacillati; phylum Actinomycetota; class Actinomycetes; order Mycobacteriales; family Corynebacteriaceae; genus Corynebacterium; species Corynebacterium sp. KPL2838. The sequence goes on from NZ_JBEHFT010000026.1 coordinate 22,713, forward strand.
AGGTATTGCGGAAGTCCGTGGTCATCATCAGATCCAGCTTGCCCTCCGGTGCCTTATCCACCCACTTGATGCTGCGCGGGCGGTCTTCGGGGGCGAGTTCTTCCGCGGTAGCGTCCGAGTCGATGCCCAGCAGGTGGCGCAGGAAGAACTCGGTGCCCTTGGCGGACGAGCCGAGCAGGTTGGTGCGCCAGTTGAGCAGGATGCGCGGCCAGTTCTTCTCGGCAGACGGGTTGTCATAGGAGAACTCTAGGCGGCCGCTTTCTAGCTCTTGGACCACGTAGTCATTGATGTCCATGCCGGCCTCATCGGCTTCATCGGCAAGGAAGAGGGAGTTGCGGTTGAACTGCGGGTAGGCCGGCATCCAGCCGCGGCGCATGGATTCCGCCATGGTATCGGAGACCATCTTGTCCCCGATGGAACCGTGGCTAGCCAGCGGCGAGCCCAAGTGGGACGCGCGCGAATTATCGTAGCGGTACTGCTCGGTGGCGAAGTAGTAGAAGCCGGTAGAAATCATGTGGCGCGGCGGGCGCTGCCAGTCGGCGGCCATGGCCCACTGGGTCCAGCCGTTGATGGGGCGCAGCTTTTCCTGACCCACGTAGTGTGCCCAACCGCCGCCATTGACGCCCTGGGTGCCGCACATGGAGGTCAGCGCCAAGAAGGTGCGGTAGATATTATCGGCGTGGAAGTAGTGGTTGACTCCCGCGCCCATGATGATCTGCGAGCGGCCCTTGGAATCCGCGGCGTTTTGTGCAAATTCGCGGCCGATGCGGATGGCGGTATCGGCAGCCACGCCCGTGAGCTCTTCCTGCCAGGCGGGGGTGCCGACCTCGCTGGCATCGTGGAAGTCCTTCGGCCAGCTACCCGGCAGGTGGAGATCCTCGCGGTTGACGCCGTAGTGGGCGAGCATGATGTCGAAGACGGTGGTAACCAGCTTGCCGTCGACCTCGCGGACGGGGACGCCGCGGTGGACGATGCCCGCGCCAATGGGCTTGTCGGTCCCCACGTCCTCTGGGTTGGTATCCAGGTCAAAGCGGGGGAAGAGCACCTCGGCGGTGTCAAAGCGATCGGTTTCTGCGATGGACATGACCGGATCGGCGTTATCCAGCGCCAGGTTCCACTTGGCGCTCTCGTTATCCCAGCGGTCTGCCACGGTGCCGCCTGGGTCAACGATGCGTCCGTCTTCTTCCATCACAAGGCCACGGTGGGTGGCGTTGGGGGAGGAGTTCAAGGTGGCATCGGCAAGCTGCGAGGCGGTGAGGAATTTGCCTGGGGTGTAGGTGCCGTCGCCGTGGTCTTCCAGGGATACCAGGAAGGGCGAGTCGGTGTATTTGCGCATGTAGTTCAGGAAGTACGGTTCCTGGCGGTCCACGTGGAAGGTCTTCAAAATGACGTGGCCCATGGCAAAGGCGAGCGCGGCATCCGTTCCTGGCTCGATGCGGGCCCACTCATCGGCGAACTTGGTGTTATCCGCAAAGTCGGGCGAGACCACGACGACCTTGGTGCCCTTGTAGCGCGATTCCACCATGAAGTGGGCGTCCGGGGTGCGGGTGACCGGGATATTCGAGCCCCACATCATCAGGTAGGAAGAGTTGTACCAGTCGCCGGACTCGGGGACGTCGGTCTGGTCGCCGAAGGTCTGCGGGGATGCCGGCGGCAGGTCGGCGTACCAGTCATAGAAGGAGAGCGCGACGCCGCCGATGGTCTGCAAGAAGCGCATGCCCGCGCCATAGGAAATCTGCGACATGGCCGGGATCACGGTAAAGCCGTTGATGCGGTCAGGACCGTACTTGCGGATGGTGTAGACGTGCGCGGCCGAGGCGATGTCGATGGCCTCTTCATAAGAGATGCGGATGAGCCCGCCCTTGCCGCGCTGGGAGATATACGCCTTGCGCTTTTCGGGGTCCTCTTGGATGGCGCGCCAAGCCAGGACGGAATCGCCGTGCTTAGCCTTTTCCTCGCGGAACATATCTACCAGCACGCCGCGGGCATACGGGTAGCGCACGCGGGTAGGAGAGTAGGTGTACCAGGAAAAGGAGGCTCCACGCGGGCAGCCGCGGGGCTCGTATTCTGGCATGTCATTGCCGGTGGTGGGGTAATCCACCGCCTGGGATTCCCAGGTGATGACGCCGTCTTTGACGTAGACCTTCCACGAGCACGAACCGGTGCAGTTCACGCCGTGGGTGGAGCGCACCATCTTGTCGAAGGCCCAGCGGTTGCGGTAAAAGACGTCCGCCTGGCGGCCGCCCTTTAAGAAAAGCTGCTGACCAGAATCGGTAGCTTCGCCTTTGCGCAGGTAGGCACCGAACTTAAAGAGCGGAGTTGAAGAGCCCTTTTCGGGCGCGAAGTATGCAGTCATGGGGTTGAAAGCTCCTAATTATCCGGGGAATGGTGCATTGGGGCGGGCGTAGTAGATCCACACCAACACGGTGGTGATGGCAAAGTACACGGCGCAGCCCCAGAAGAACGTCGGTGCAGACATCATGGAGAGCAAGACACCTGCGACAAACGGGCCGAAGGCGCCGATGGCACCGGTCCAACCGATAACGCCGCCTGCTTGGCGCTTGGGCAAAATCATGGGCATTTGCTTAAACGTGCCGGCGTTGCCCAAGCCCGTGAAGAAGAAGAAAATGAGCATGGTTCCTAGGAACCACCAGACCTCATCCGGCTCGTCCGGGGTGAGGAAGAAGGTGGCCACGACGGTAAAGATGGTCATGCCCAGGCAGCCAATGAAGGTCCAGATGGCGCCGCCGAACTTATCGCACAGTGGGCCCCACAGGGCGCGGACGAGCGCACCGATAAGTGGTCCGAGGAAGGCGTAGCTCGCGCCGGCGGGCAGGTTCTCGTAGGTGCCGGCAAATTCGGAGCCTTCGCCGAAGATCTGGTTAATAAGCAGCGCGGTTTGCGCGGCGAAGCCTGAAAATGCGCCGAAGGTCATGAAGTAGACGACGGTAAGAATCCAGGTGTTCTTATTGCCAAAGATGTCCATCTGCTGGCGGAAATTCGCCTTCACGGGAACATCCTTGAGCAGGGTCCATGCCAGGAATGCGCCGACGATGGCCCACGGCACCAAGAAGATGGCGGGGTTGTGGACAAAGATTTCGCCGTCATCGGTGCGCTGCGGGGCAACAAAACCTACACCCAACAGGGTAAAGCCCATGAGCCATGGGGCAACCAGCTGGATGAAGGAGATACCGAAGTTACCGATGCCGGCCTGGATACCCAGCGCGGTACCGGACAGGCGCTTGGGGAAGAAGTAGCCGGTCGAGGGCATGAAGCCGGAGAACACGCCGCCGCCGATGCCGGAGAGGAAGGCGAGGGTCATCAGCCACCAGTAAGGGGTGGAGGAGTCTTGCACCGCGAAGAACCAGCCCAGCATGGGGATGATAAAAAGCAGCGAGGAGCTGAAGACGAGCTTGCGCGTGCCAAGGATAGGCGGCAAGAACATGAAAATGAGGCGGAAGATACCGCACGCCAATCCGGGAATGGCGGTCAGCCAGTAGAGCTGGCTGCGGGTTAAGTCGAAACCAATCTGGTTCAACTGCGGGGCAATTGCCGATACGAGGTACCAGGTGGCAAAGCCAATGATAAGGACGAATGTGGAGATCCACAGTGTGCGCCAGGCAATTTTGGAATCCCAGTGGTCGGAATCTTCTGGATCCCAACCTTGGATGACTTTGCCTGAGGTATCAAGAGCAGTCATGATTTCCTCACAGGTAGTAGGTCGTTCAACTCCTTAATCTACCGGCGACTATGCTCGAAAAGGTAAATAAAAACGGTAAAATCCGTATCTAATTACGGCATACAAATGTTGCGTAATTCTTGATCGATTCCGATGCCGCAGGTTAGCCCCGTGCCCCAAATGTGTTGGTGTCGAAAACTGAATGATGTGATATTAACCACACTCCACAGTGGGAAAGGAATGAGACTTATGTCCCAAAGAAAGGCACAGATAATCGTCAGCTCGGACCGCATTTTGGCCGGGGAAAAACCGAACCGCGCCGGGGAGAAAGCGGCAGAAATCCTGCGCACCCACGACATCGATGTCGCGCCACCGAGCATCGTGCCGGAGGGCCTTAAGCCAGTCGACGACGCGCTGCGGACCGCCGTGGATACCGGCACCGATATAGTCGTGGTAATCGGCGGCACCGGCATCGGGGCGACGAACCTGACCCCAGAGGTCACCGAGCGCTATATCAAGGCCCGCCTCTACGGCCTGGAGACCCAGGTGCTCCTGCGCGGGCTCGAGTCCTCGCCCAAGGCGGGTCTGTCCCGCGGGATCATCGGCATGACCGACCACGGCGGCGGCAGCCTCATCATCAATTGCGCCTCGTCTACCGGCGCCGTGGCAGACGCCCTCGGGGTTATTGCGCCGCTGCTTGCCGATGTCTTCCGCTCCCGCGGCGAATAATGCCTCCCTCACCATCCCTTCGCGCTCACAGGGAGGGCGGTGTGTACTTGCCTTAGCCGCGCCGGTGAGCGCGAAGGGCGGGGTGCGGCGGAATGTCCTGCAATTCGGCAGGGGTATCGTAATCGCGCTCGGCACCGGTGCCGGCCACCTCGACGAAATCGGCGCCGCGGATAAGCCTTTTTACGGAGACATTGCGGGTTGACTCCAGCGCGCCCAAGCGTTCAAAGATCGCATCGGTATGCCACAGCGAACACAGGGGCTGTAAGTACCCATCCGCGGCGCGGGTAATCGCGGCATCGGCGCTGGGCGCGGCCTGCAACGCGTAGTTAAGGTGCGGGAGGAGCTGCGGGGAATCGGGAGCATCCACAGCGAAGAGTGCCAGGCGGTCGCAATGCGACAAAGCGCGCGCACCAGCTTCGATGCCGGCGACAGGGCCGCCGAAAAGCGGCGACTCGCACACCTGCGGCAGGCTGAGGTAATGCGGGGAAATAACGATAGACGGCATGCCATAGGGAAGCTGGCGCAGCAGGCGGTCCACCAAGCGCAGGCCAAAGGCGCGCACCTGTGCCTTATCCGCCCCGCCCATGCGGCGCGATTGCCCGCCGGCCAGAATGATCGCGCCGTCCATTAAGCCTCCGGGAGGGTCCTAGACCAATCGCCGGAGCGCCCGCCCGATTTCGCCACGATGCCACAGCGGCGAATAAAAGCAGAGCGGTCGACGCCCTTGACCATGTCAATGAGCGCCAAGGCGGCCACGTTGACCGCGGTCAGAGCCTCCATTTCCACGCCGGTGCGGTCGGCGGTGCGCACGGTGGCGGTGATCTTCACGTGGGCATCGGCAAGCTCGAGATCCACCGCGCAGCCATGCACGCCGATGGTGTGCGCGAGCGGCAGGAGCTCTGGGACCTTCTTCGCCGCGGAAATGCCGGCAATGCGCGCGACCGCCAGCACGTCACCCTTGGGCACGGTGCCCTCGCGCAGCGCGGTCATGACCTCCGGGGAACAGGCGACCTCGCCCTCGGCGGTGGCGGTGCGCACGGTCGGCTGCTTCTCGGTCACATCGACCATGTAGGCGGTGCCGGCGGAATTGAGGTGGGTAAACTCCATGAAAAATTCTCCTCTTTAATACAAATAGACGGTGGTCTCTTCGCCCGCGGCGGGGGCAGGTCCATCAATGATGCAATACCCATTCGTACCGGCCAGCGAGACCACCCGGTGGCTGCCACGGCTTAACGCGCCAGTAATCCTGGGCTTTCCCGCAAAGCTTACGGTCACAGGAACGATGATGGGGCGTGCGCTTGCCGATGGCAGCGAAACCTCCACCTTCGCACTCAGCTGCACGATCTCCCGCGGGTGCGGCTGGCCCGATAAGGCGGCGATAAGCGGGCGTGCATAGAGCTGGAAACCGACGAAAGCCGCCACCGGATTGCCCGGCAGCGCAAGCACCGGAACACCCCGCCACCTGCCGATGCCCTGCGGCGCACCGGGACGCTGGTGAACGTGCCCGAACCACGAATTATCGCCCGTGCCCAGCACCCCGTGCACCACATCGAAAGCGCCGGCCGATACCCCGCCGGAGGTAATGATGAGGTCGTGGGATGCGCTGAGCTCATCGAACAATCTGGATAACTCCGCAGGATCGTCGCCCACGTGCGAGTAGGACTCCGTGTGGGCGAGGGAGGCGAGCATCGGCCCATTGGAATCCGGCAGGCGCCCTGGGGCGAGTTCATCCGGATAGGCGGATAGCTCATTGCCGGAAGAAATCACCGCGATGCGCGGGCGCCGGTAAGCCTTTACAGAATAGATGCCGGTGGATATAAGCGCCGCGATAACCGCCGCGTTCGCGGTGGCGCCGGCAGGGGCAACTATGGTGCCGGGTTGTATATCTTCTCCAGCGGGGCGGATATGGGTTTTTGCAGGCGCGGCGGTGATGGTGACCTCGCGCGGCAACTCCGTGGGTCCAGACGGGACGGTGGTGTTTTCTACTGGGACGACGATTAAGCCAGTGGCATCGCCCACCGGGGCCCCGGTCATGATGCGCACCGCCTGACCGACGGGAACTGCCTGGGGCGTAGCCCCGGCGGGGACATCGCCTGCTACCGGCAGCGTCCACGGGCCCGCGCCCGAAATATCTGCGACACGGACGAGGAAGCCATCCATAGCGGAATTGGCAAATGGCGGGACGGGAAAGCGCGCGGTCGCATCCTCCGCTAATACCCGGCCGCACAGCGCGGGGCCAACGGATACGGACTCTGCGCGCGGTGCCGGCGCCAGCGCCAAAACCGCGGAAAGGTGCTCAGAAATGGAACGCGATGCGGACATAAATAATTAGATTAGCCGCCTATGGCAGACATGGGACGATCCGGCTGCAAAAAGCCCTCATCATCAATGCCATGGCCCGGTTTCTTCGTCCACATTTCCCCGGCCCACGCCTCCATTAATTCCTCGTCGCTGGCGCCAGAGCGCATGAGATCCCGCAACTGGGTTTCGGAATTGCCAAACAGGCAGTTGCGCACGGCACCATCGATGGTAAGCCGGGTGCGGTCGCAGTCGCCGCAGAAGGGATGGGTTACGGAGGCGATGATGCCGAGCTTGCCGACGGTGCCATCGGGGGCGATAACATCCCATAAAGCGGCCGGGGCTGATCCGCGCGGCTCGCGCGCCGGGCGCATGGAAAAGTGGCTTTGTAGCCGGTGCAAGATGTCATCTGCGGTGACCATGTCTTCGCGGCGCCACTTTTCCCGCGGTCCGAGCGGCATCTGCTCAATAAAGCGCAGCTGGGCGCCCTGGTGCAGCGCATAGTCCGCCAGCGGGACGATATCTGCTTCATTGACGCCGGGCATGACCACGGCATTGATCTTGACGGGATTCAATCCGGCATCGGCTGCGGCGGCGATGGCTTCGAGCACGTGGGCTAGCCGATCGCGCCGGGTGAGTGCGGCATAGCGCTGTGGATCGATGGTATCCAGCGAGATATTAATGCGGTCGAGGCCTGCTGCGGCAAGCTTTGCGGCGCGCTTTTCCAAGCCCAATCCATTGGTGGTCAGCGCCGTCGACGGCGCGATACCTTCATCCGTGGTGAGTTCCTTGGTAGCGGCGATGATTTTTTCCAAGGATTTGCGCAGCAGCGGCTCGCCGCCGGTAAAGCGCACCTGGCGGATGCCGAGCTTTTCCACGCCGAGGCGGATAAGCCGGATGGTCTCTTCATCGGACAGCGTTTGCTGCGTGGGCATCCACTCTAAGCCTTCGGCTGGCATGCAGTACGTGCAGCGCAGGTTGCAGCGGTCCGTGAGGGACACACGCAGGTCGCGTGCCCTGCGGCCGTAGCGATCAACCAAGGCGCGGGTGCCGTCGTTTGCTGCGGCAGGTAAATCCTCCGGCGGCTGCGTCCGGCCCACGGTGGGCAGGGGCAGGGACACCGCTGAAGAAGAAGGCGTTGGTGAAGTCATTGCTGCCAGTCTAAGAGTGGGAAACAAGGTACACCAAGCTACAACGCAACCTGGCTGATGATTATTCCTCGTTTTCCCGGTTAAAATCGCTTTCGTTGATCTCGTCAAGGCGCTGGGCTTCACCTGGGCCCTTGAGGCGGATGATATTGTAGTCGCCTTCCGCCAAGTGGGTGCGCAAATCTTTCTTATCGAATTTGCCCACTGAGGTTTTATCAATGGACTTTACGAAGGCCCAGTACTCCGGCAGCATCCAGCTAGGCAATTCCTTGCGCAGGCTCTGGCGCAATTTTTCGGCCGTTTCGATGGTGGGAGAGGCTTGTTCATCCAAGACGGTCACGGCGAGGGGGCGTTCCACCCACTGCTTATCTGGGTAGCCAATTACCGCGGCTTCCACCACATCTGAATTGGCCATGATGAGGTTTTCTAACTGCACCGAATAGATCCACTCGCCACCCGAGCGGATGACATCGCGGGCGCGGTCTTCCACGGTGAGGAAGCCGTCCTTCGTTACGGAGCCGACATCGCCTGTGCGCAACCAGCCATCTGCGGTGAACTTGGATTCCGCGGCCTCGACCGGCTTGCCGCGGAACTCGGAAGCTACTTCACCCGGCTCAGCGGTGGGGGAATGATAATAAGAACCGGTCACAAGGTTGCCACGCACCTGGAGCTCACCGGCATTGCGGTCGGTCTTCGATACCACTTGGCCGTCATTGACCACGCGGTATTGCAGCGAGGCGGCGATCTTTCCCTGGGAGATGCGATAAGCCCAGCGGGTATCGCCGGTCGCTCCCGGCGGCGGGCGGGCGACG
>NZ_JBEHFT010000027.1:0-29308 GCF_040225455.1 Corynebacterium sp. KPL2838
CCCCCCCCCCAATGTGGGGTTACCTTGAGCTTGTCACCTCCTGGTTTCCCGCTGTTCACCACTAAAAGGCTGCCCATTCGAGCGAGGTTCCTTGGCGAGCCCTCCCTCCACAACATCCGCCCAGGAGCTCAAAGAATTTACTGCGCGTTCACATCGATCCTAAGTTTCCTTAACTTCGGTGCAGTTAGATTGACGTTCCTGATCACTACTCTCTCTGGAGGAACTTCCCGATGAAGCCAAAGCACTCATCTCTCGCTGCCCTAGCCCTTGCTTCAACCGTTCTTCTTAGCTCGTGCGGTGAGCCTGCGACCGACGATGAAGATACGCAGGCCGCAAGCGATTCAACCACCATTACCGTCTATACGTCCGAGCCAGAAGAAAAGGTCGATGAAATCAATGCGGCCTTCAACGAGGAACACCCCGATATCGAGGTCAAGGTATACCGCGCCGGTACCGGCGATTTGAACGCGCGCATTTCTTCGGAGAAGCAATCTGGCGATATCGAAGCGGATGTTTTCTGGGCAGCCGATGCACCTACCTTTGAAAATTACGGTGAGGATGGCGATCTCATCGAGCTTGCCGATCTCGATTCCGATGACATCATCGACGAGGCCAAGGATGACGAGAATTTTTATGTCGGCACGCGCATCATCCCTACGGTCATTGCTTATAACACCGATGAAATCGCAGAAGGCGATGCCCCGACCTCGTGGGCGGATCTCACCGATCCGAAGTACAAGGACAAACTCGTCATGCCTAACCCAGCGGTCTCTGGTGCGGCGGCCTTCAATGCCTCAGCATGGAAGAACAATTCAGACCTCGGTGAAGCGTGGATCGAAGACCTGGGCAAGAATTCCCCGATGATCGCAGAGTCCAATGGCCCTACCTCCCAGGAAATCGCCTCCAGTTCTAGGCCCGTAGGTGTGGTTGTCGATTACTTAGTCCGCGACCTCGCGGATAAGGGATCCCCGGTTGCCCTTGCCTACCCCACCGAGGGATCACCGTATATTTCTGAGCCTGCGGGCGTATTCAAAGACTCCAAGGAGCAAGAAGCGGCACAGAAGTACATCAACTTCCTGCTTTCGAAGAAGGCACAAGAAATTGCCGTCGAGCAGTCGTACCTGCCTGTGCGCGAGGATGTGGGAACCCCAGCGGGCACCCCTGAACTCGCAGACATTGAGCTCATGGACCAGGACCTGGAGAAAATCACCGAGGATAAAGACGTCGCCGTCGAGGTATTCCAAAAGGCAGTGGCTTCCTAGTTCTTGATGGCTCGTTTGTTGAAAAATCCCTCTGTATCCGCGCTGCGCGTTGGCGTGTGGCTCATTGCCATTGGCCTGTTCATCGCGCCTTTGGCCCTTGTTGTCTCCCTTGCACTGGGTGGAAACCAAATTCCCGTCCTGCTAGAGCAAGGGCTCGGTAGTGCTACATGGAATTCGCTTTTCACCACGGCTCTTTCGGCGCTCGCCGCCGTCATCATCGGCACCGTTATTGCCATCGCGCTAGACCGCACGGATATTTACGGCTCTTCGGTTCTGCGCCTATTCCTGCTCTCGCCACTCTTGGTTCCGCCATTTATCGGAGCGATCGCCTGGATTCAACTCTTCGGCCCGAATCAGGGTTTGAATAAGCTCTTTGGGTTCGAAATATGGAATATCTACGGCGCAGACGGGGTCATTGCGCTGATGACTATCCACTCTTTTCCCACGGCATACGTCATCATTTCTTCGAGCCTGCGCTCCATCTCTACTGATTTTGAGCTAGCCGCCCGAGTATCTGGTGCTTCCGTGATGACTGTTCTGCGCACGGTCACCCTTCCGCTCCTGCGCCCTGCGCTGTTATCCGCGTTTACCCTCACGGCAATTGCTAATCTGGCGGATTTCGGAATTCCTGCCATTATCGGCTCGCCGGCTCGATTCGAAACGCTCGCGACGATGATTTACCGGTTCATTGATTCCGGCACCGTATCCAACCCCTTGCAGGTGGTTTCGACCATCGGCGTCGTCCTCTTATTTCTGGGAATCGGCGCAGTCATCATGGACTATCTCACCTCCCTGAAAAACTCGTCTTCTACCCATGACTCCGGAAGCCCGGCGCGCTTTGCGCTGCATTCAGCGCGTTGGCCGGTCACGATCATCATGTGGGTGTGCGGGCTCGCCATTTCCATTGGCCCGATCCTCGGTTTGGCCTACCGCGCGTTGCTGCCAGCCCCTGGAGTTCCGTTTACCTTAGAAACCATCTCGTTGGCGAATTTTAGCAGTGCTTTATCCAACCCGCGCGTTATCGACGGCCTAACCAATTCCGCATTTCTGTCAATAACCGCCGCGATAATCTGCGGGATTCTTGGCTGGGTCATCGGAATTCTAGTGACTCGGACCCAGGCCCGGGGAAATACCCTTTTAACGCTGTCTGCGCTGCTACCGAGCGCGCTGCCGGGGCTCATCATCGGCGTCGCCTGGCTGATTGCCGGGCGCTATACCGGGCTATATAACACCATTTGGATAATCCTTATCGCTTACGTCTGCGCTTTTACCGCACTCGTTGTCCAATCCGTGCGTGCCCCGCTAATAAGCACCCCGGTCACCGTGGAAGAAGCAGCGCGTATTTCTGGCGCCACGCAGCTTAAGGCGCTATTTACTACCACCGGCGCAATGACCATTCCGGCGGCGATCTCCGGTGCGGTGCTCGTCGCGGTGACCGCGATTCGAGAACTTACTATTTCCGTACTCCTCGTCGCCCCGGGAACTACAACGCTGGGTGTGCAAGTCTTCAACCTGCAACAGGCAGGAAATTATAACCAGGCATCGGCACTCGCTTTGCTCTTTGCGCTGCTAGGCATCATTGCCCTCGCACTGACTATCCGCGCTCCTAAGGTAAGGACTTAATAATGGCGAAAATTGCAGCTTCCCACCTCACGGTCACTTTTCCGGATGGAACCACCGGCCTGCGCGATATCAACCTCTCCATCGAGCCTGGGGAACTCATTGCACTCGTTGGCCCGTCAGGCTCCGGTAAAACCACGCTCCTGCGCACCATCGCTGGTTTTATTTCTCCATCGTCAGGTGAGCTTTACATAGATGGCCGGCAGATGACTGATATTCCGCCGGAGAAACGCGGCATCGGCATGGTCTTCCAACAGCACGCGATCTGGCCGCACATGTCTGTAAAGGACAATGTTGGCTACCCGCTGCGCCGGGCGAAAGTAGCAAAGGCCGAGCGCGAAGAGCGCATATCTGAGACTTTAGCTCTCGTGGGCCTGCCAGGATTCGAAGACCGTACACCAGACAGCCTTTCTGGCGGGCAGCGCCAGCGCGTTGCCCTGGCCCGAGCGATCGTCGCTAAGCCCAAAGTTTTATTACTGGATGAGGCGCTTTCCGCCCTCGATGAACCATTGCGCGATAATTTGCGCCGCGAGCTGGTAGCCCTGACACAAAAGCAACGCCTAACCACGGTGCACGTCACCCACGATCGCGCCGAGGCGCTGGCAATCGCAGATAGAGTCGTGGTTCTAGACGGCGGCGAAATCCAGCAGATTGCTACTCCGCAACAGCTGCTGGAAAATCCCGCTAGCCCGGTGGTCGCGGGATTTATTGCGGATGCCACGATTGTCCAGACCACTATCTCAGGAGGCCGCGTCGAGTGCCCGACTCTTGGTATCTCTTGGCCGTTGAGTGACGTAACCGTGCGAGGCGAAGGCACTAAGGCCGCCATCTTGCCGCACCACGCGACGATCGTGGAGGAAAACCATCCAGGTGCCACGGTTGCGGCGGTGGTTGACTCCGCCATTTTCGAAGCCGGACACTACTCCGTTACCGCCTCCCATGAGTCTGGGGTCACGTTCCGGACTACCGCAGATAATAAACCAGAGCTTGGACAATCGGTGCGTATCCGCTTCTCGCCGCCGTTGATATATTAAGTGCGCACTGTGTCCGATTTCCTATCGCTGCATTTAATCCTTTGCTGCAGCGTGGCCTATATCCCGAGCCTGGCTTAAGCTTTAAGCCATGAGTGAAATCACGAAGCAGTATTCCGTTGACCTTAACCGCGTAGAAAATTCGGTGTACCGCGCCACCAATGCGGACGGCGCCAGCATCGAGTTTGGCCGCGGGGAGGGCCTGTTATCGCCGGTGGAGCTCCTGCTAGCCGCCGTCGCCGGGTGCACCGCGGTAGACGTGGATGTTGTAACCTCCCGGCGCACCGAGCCGGAGTCTTTCCAGGTGCGCGCAGAGGGCAACCGCGTGGATGAGGATGGCGCCTCGCGGCTTTCCGATGTCCGCGTCGCCTTCGACCTCGCCTTCCCCTCCACCCCAGACGGCGATAAGGCCCGCGCGCTCGTGGATAACCTCATCCGCATTTCCCACGAGAAGGACTGCACGGTATCGCGCACCGTGGAACACGCCACAAACGTGGAATTTAGCAACGTGTCAAAATAAACACGATCCACCCACCGCCTCCTGCTATGGTGCATTTGTTAACTATTGTGACTAATGCGATCACTGCAGGAGCTTTTCATGTCACCGTCTCTGTCTCGTCGCGGCCTCTTGAAGGCAAGCGCCCTTGCCCTTACCGCTGGGGCCATTGGTACGGCCGCACCCTCTGCCGCCGCCCTCGGCCCGGTGCGCGGGACCATCATTGACTTTTCCTCTGGCGTCCCCTCCCCCGCCGCCATCAAGCGCGCGGGCCATATCGGCGCTATTCGCTACGTCTCCAATAAGCGTCCCGGCGCGGCCTGGATGACCGGCAAGCCGGTCACGCTGCAAGAGACTGCTGCCAATGCCGCCGCCGGCCTGCCCACGGCCTCGGTCTATCAATTCGGCCGCGCCGAAACAGCCGATTGGAAGCAGGGCGCGGCAGGCGCCGCCATCCACGCCCCGCAGGCCATCGCACTACACAAAGCCGCCGGTGGCCCCACGAACCGGCCCATTTATATCGCCATCGACGACAACCCCACCCGCGAGCACTACAACCAGTTCATCCGGCCTTACCTGCAGGCGTTTTCCAAGGCGCTGTCTGTAGCCGGTTACCAGACCGGCGTTTACGGCAACTACAACACCATCGAGTGGGCCAGCCGCGATGGGATTGGCACGTTCTACTGGATGCACGATTGGGGTTCCAACGGGAAAATCCACCCCAAGACCACCATTCACCAGCTTCCGCAGTCGCGCCAGCAGACCATCGAGAACGTCATCGTCGATGTCAACGAGGTCTACGCCAGCGACTGGGGCCAATGGACACCCGGCTCCAAGCAGCCAGGCATCCAGGATCTCAGCTCTACCCTGGACGAGGCCATCCCCAATATGCCGGATTTGCCGCAGCTCACCGCGGATGGGGTGAGTTTTAAGGGGTCATCGCTAAGCAACGAGCAAATTCGCGGGCTTGCCGATGCCGCCCAGGACATCGCCAAGGCCATTAAGTAGGCCTATTTCCCCTTGGGCTCGGAGGACTTCTTTTCGTCCTTTTTGCCCTCGTCCTTCTTCTCGCTCGAGGTCGGCTTTTCTGAGGTTGTCTCGATGGGTGGGACGTCCTCGGTTGTCTCGATGGGTGGGACGTCCTCGCCGTTCTTGTACTTCAGGAACCGCTCGGTGGCCTTGCCCAGATTCTCGCCGTTGATTTCGCTCTTCACGTAGTCCGTGAGGTCATCGGCGGATCCATTAATGGATGCCGCGGCGACGAAGTTCTTGCCAAAGGACACCGAGGAATTGATCGACTTATCGTTGGACCAGCCCCACTTGCTGCCCACCACATTAGAGAGCTTCGCGGTGCCATAGTCCTGGTCATAGCCATCTTCTGAGACCGGATCCGCTTGCGACATCGCCACCAGCACGGGGTGGGTTTCATCGCGCTTGATGAGCTGGGAAATGAAGCTGGCCACGTCATAGGTGGAGGTTTCCGAATAGCCCCAAGTCTCGCCCGCCTTGGTGGATTCCAGGTGATATTCCTTGGCAATCCTATCGATGGAATCCGGGTACTTCTTGAACAGCTCCTCGGCGCTCTTATCAGAAGAGCTGGCAATCATGCCGAGCGCCTCAAATTTATCTTCGTACTCGCCCTGCTCGATGACGTAGGTAGCGATATAAAGCTTGATGAGGCTGAGCGCCGGGCGGGGATCCTGTTCTGCCGCAGAGCCCATATACATGCCATCGTGCAGGCGAATATAGCTAATGGAATGATCCTCATCCCCCTTGAGGAATTCATTGATCCACGGGGGCACCTTTGATGCCCTATGCGCGGTGATCGTGGTGTCTTCGGCTTTAGCGGTGCTATCTCGCTCGCTATTGCTACACCCAGCAACCGTAGAGCAAGCAAGCATGCACACGGCAAGGGCGGCACCAGCCTTTACTGATGCCGCCGCGTTGAGAGAGGACGGATTAAACACGTCGAACCATATTACCGGTAATTGCTACCTTGTGGGCAATTAGTGCTGGACTGGGGCCTCGACGCCCACACCGGTCAGGGAACGAACTTCCATCTCTGCCGCCAGCTCGTCCAAGTTGTCCGGCTTGGTCACGATGGAGACAAACCAACCAACGAAGAAGGACAGCGGGATGCTGACCAGACCCGGCGAGGTCAGCGGGAAGATAGCCCAGTCCGCGTTCGGGAACATGGCGCTTTCGGTGCCGGATACCGCTGGGGAGAAGAAGATGAGGACCGAGCAGGAGACGACACCGGTGTACATGGAGGCCACGGCACCCGCGGTGTTGAAGCGGCGCCAGTACAGCGAGTACAGGATGGTCGGCAGGTTAGCCGATGCCGCCACTGCGAAGGCCAGGGAGACCAGGAAGGCCACGTTCTGGGTCATCGCCAAGATACCCAAGATGATGGAGACAATACCCAGGACCACCACGGTGGCCTGCGAGACGCGCACCTGCTCTGCCTCGGTGGACTCACCGTTGCGGATAACCGCGTGGTAAATATCGTGCGCGATGGAGGCGGAGGCGGTAATCGCCAAGCCCGCCACCACGGCGAGCACGGTAGCAAAGGCCACGGCGGAAATAATGGCCATGAAGATGGAGCCACCGATTTCCAGTGCCAGCAGCGGTGCCGCGGCGTTCGCGCCACCCGGTGCGTTCAGGATGCGGTCCGGGCCAACCAGTGCGGCTGCACCGTAGCCCAGAATCAGGGTCATCAGGTAGAAGGCACCGATGATAACGATGGCCCAGGTCACGGAGCGACGAGCCTCAACGGCAGTCGGCACGGTGTAGAAGCGCATCAGCACGTGCGGCAAGCCACCCACACCCAGAACCAGGGACATACCCAAGGAGATGAAGTCCAGCTTAGCGGCGGTAGAGCCACCGTACTTCAGGCCCGGTTCCATGATTTCCTTGGCCTCATAGCCCTTTTCATGGAGGTAATCGGACGACGCGTGCATATCAATAGCGGTGCTGAACATGTTGCTAAAGCCACCGCGCAGGGAGACAAACACCATGATGCACATGATGACCACACCGGTCACCAGCAAGACGGCCTTAATCATCTGCACGTAGGTGGTGCCCTTCATGCCGCCGACCAGGACGTAGAGGATCATCAGCACGCCGACGATACCGACGACGACTGCCTGCCACTTGAAGTCATGGATGTTCAGCAGCACGGCCACCAGCGAACCAGCGCCGGCCATCTGTGCAATGAGGTAGAACAGCGTCACGAAGAGGGTGGCGATGGACGCGGCCACGCGCACCGGCTTTTGCTTCAGACGGAAGGACAAAACGTCCGCCATGGTAAAGCGGCCCACGTTACGCATCGGCTCAGCCACGAGCATCAGGGCTACGAGCCAAGCGACGAAGAAGCCGACGGAGTACAAGAATCCGTCGTAGCCGTTAAGCGCCACCGCACCAACGATGCCGAGGAAGGATGCCGCAGAAAGGTAGTCACCGGAAATGGCCAAGCCATTCTGGCGGCCGGAGAACGAGCCACCGCCGGTATAGAAGTCAGACGCCTTCTTCGTAGTCTTGCCGGCGCGCAACACGACGGCCATGGTGACCACAAGGAAGATGCCGAAGATGGAGATATTCAGAATCGGGTTACCGGCAGAAGTTTCTTGTGCAAGGTAAGTGGTAGTCATTTACTTGGCCTCCAACTTCTCGCGAATAGCAACCGATTTAGGCTGAATATTCTTATTGGCGTATTTCACGTAAATCCAGGTAATGATGAACGTGGTCAGGAACTGGGCTAGGCCGAAGACGAGGCCGACGTTCCAGCCGCCATCGCCAAGCTCAATGGCCATAAAATCAGGCGCAAACACGGCGGTGAGCACGTAGACGATGTACCACACGAAAAACGCGACGGTCATGGGAAAAGTGAAACTACGATAAGCGCTGCGCAGTTCGCCAAACTCTTCGCTATCGCGCATTTCTATGTAGTCGGCTGCCGTAAGGTCACGGCGCTCGACGGGAGCAGTTGTATCACTCATAGAAGGGTTGTCTCCTTGGGTGAGAGAGGTTCTGTACAAACGAGGAGCAATGTGTTGTTCATCACTACTCGCGTTGTTATGTAAGATACAGAACATTGTTTGCAAAGCAGTAAATATTGCCAATACACCTCACGCAAACTCCCCCCTTTTAGCCCGATAGGCTCCGGTGAACTGGGCTAATATTCTTTGCAAATCACCCCCTCCACTCAGGATTTATGTGGTTCGCAAATTTTGTTAACTAGACATTAACTGACATTCGCAGTGCTACCGCCGCTCTAATCCTCGCGTGCATTAAAAGCGTTGGCGAAAAATAAAAACAATTCCCACCACAGTTACCACGGCCCATACGATAACTTGGTTTAGCTCCGCAGAAATAGTCTCACTGTCTATGGGCAGCGAAAACATCAAGTCTGCTAAGCCTGCGGAAGCAAAGACTAGGCCGAAAACCTCCAAAATACTTTTGCTCTTCGCCTCGTGTTGTTGCGTAGCAAAATCAATTCTGGCTCTAGCTAGTTCCAAAGCATCCGCAGCGTTATCCATTTCTACTGCGAGCTCACTGGTACGGAAAATATCATCCACAATGGCGGTAGCATCATGGGGTGAGTTAGCACCCAAACGCTGCCCCACCCGCGATCTAATCTGTGAAAATTCTTGACCATCTAACAACAGCTGCAATCCAACTTTTGAATTAGCACGTACCAACGGCGTATCGGAAGCACGTTGATTCAGCCGGTAAGCGGTAAGCCATGTGGATTGGATCCGAAACTCAGAGAGGGTGACCAAGTCTTCCAATAAAGTCCCAGTGCGCGGACATACCACCACGCTGGACCAAGAAGAATAGAAATCACCTTTCGTGGCTTCACACACCACTGGCTCGGGACATTCTTTCGTATTGGCGCGAATCAAGGACTCTACGTGTTCGGAATCTGGTAGTGCTTTGGTAGCCTGGGAGATGCTGCACCCCACAGAGCGAGGATGCAAAAGTGCGGAGAGCAGCAGCCTGTCACTCTCCGGTGAGGTAATAAATGCTGACAGAGAATAGGTGAAGAATCCGTCGACGTGTGCACGGACATCCAATTTGGATTTCTTGGCCAACTTCCTACGCAGCGTGGAAATCAGCTCTTTCCCTTCAGCTACTGAGTCGGGGATCTCCCCCATCTCTATGGCCCGCTGGAATTCTATGCGCCCGATCAGTGCATCGACTGCTTCCGCATATGCAGAAGCAGAAGGATAGGAGTATCCCACTCTGACCACCCCGTATCCAGACTCCGCAATATAAAAAAGCAAGTCCTGCTTTTTAAAAATGCCTACGCAATTGGGAGTCACAACGCGCACATCTATCTGATTGAACCGGCCAGTTACATCGATCCAGCCGCACTCGGTACAGGTACGCCGTGCGACATCGGCAAGCTGCTGTGAGCGCACTGGGGTCCCCAGCTCGAAGGGGAGAAATTCATAGCGCGTAAGCATTAGCGCAGTACGAAGTCGCGCCCGATAAAGCGCTGCAAAAGCCGGAATGCCGCTTTTTCTGCTTCTGGACCCCCATTTGTTGCACAGGCCCGAGTATCTACGGAGACCGAAATGTTGTTATCAAAAAGAAGCGCCGCATTCATAAGGACGCACACGTCCGTATCAATTCCGACGACCGTAACCTCATCCAGATTTTCCCTGCGCACGATATCGAGCAGATTCTGGCCCGCAGAATAACTTGGCTTATCCAGGATATAATCCGCAGCCTCCTGTACTCGCGGATCTAAGTCAATTTCTGGCGATTCTGTTAGCCGTTGCCAGTGAATCTGGGAGCGATACAAAGACCCCTCCGGGTTAAAGAACCTAGTAGCGACTATCACGTCAAAGCGCTCATCGCCCAGTAGCTCGTAAATGGCTGGTAAGCACTGGGAAGTGTACTCAGAAATGAAACCATTTTGAACGTCGATAACTACTAATCCGTGCCTAGACACTTTCCTAACCTCCTTTCACTCTTTGAGTGCCCATTAATTCTGTTCCGCACCCGGGAATTCGCGGGGATCATTAAACATGCGGCCGAAGCCTTCTTGGCCTTCCAAGGAGTCAATAGCCGCGATTTCATCCTTGCCCAGCTCTAGCTCCGCGGCGGCCAGGTTCTCCTTGAGACGCTCGCTGCGGGCGGACTTCGGAATAACGGAAATGCCCTTGGCCATCAGGTACGCCAGTACCACCTGGCCCTCGGTAGCCTCGTGCGCAGCGGCAATCTTTTCAATCTCTGGGTTATTGAGCACCACACCGCGCGCCAGCGGCGACCACGCCTCGGTCACGATGCCGTGCTTGTGGTGAAATTCGCGCAGCTCCGGCTGGGTGAATCCAGGGTGCAGCTCTACTTGGTTGAGCACCGGGGTGATGCCGGTCTTGTCAATGAGATCCTCGAGGACCTCCTCGTAGAAGTTAGCGACACCAATGGAAGCGATCTGACCCATGCCCTGCAGGCGCGCAATGGATTCAAAGGTCTCCACGTACAGCCCGCCCTGTGGCCACGGCCAGTGGATGAGGTACAGGTCCAAGTAATCCAGCTTCAACTTCTCCATGGATTCCTGGAAGGCTTGTTCCGCCTTCTGCGCGCCGTGGTGAGAGTGCCAGACCTTGGAGGTGATAAACAGGTCCTCGCGGGTGACATCGCCCGCGTCAATGGCCTGGTTCAGCGCAGTACCCAAGGCCTCTTCGTTCTTGTACAGCGTCGCCGTATCAAAGTGGCGGTAGCCCAAGTCAATGGCTTCGCGGACTACGCGAATGCATTCATCATCATTAAGCTTGTAGGTGCCCAGACCGAGCTGGGGCATCTCGCGGTCATCATTGAAAGAAATAGTTGGCACAGTCATAGTTCCTATTGTGCCCCAGTTTCCTGTCTTATGCGGGCACTTGAAAGAACTAAGGCCCCAGTACAACGAAAAACCGGCTCCCCTTTTTCGGGAGCCGGTTCAACGTTTTTAGCGCAGTCTAGTCGGCGCGGATGAGGTCAATGATAAAGACCAAGGTGCGGCCGGACAGCGGGTGCGCACCGCCGGCGGGGCCATAGGCCTTTTCCGGCGGGATGATGAGTTGACGGCGACCGCCCACTTTCATTCCCGGGATGCCCTCTTGCCAGCCGGCAATGAGACCGGTCAGTGGGAACTCGATGGACTGACCACGGTCCCACGAGGAATCGAATTCTTGGTTGGTCTCATATTCGGCACCCACGTAGTGGACCTCCACTACGCCACCAGACTGAGCTTCAGCGCCATCGCCTACGACGATGTCCTCGATGACAAGGTCGGTCGGCGCCGGGCCAGACTGGGCTTCAATAACAGGTTTATCCATGGGGATTATTCTCCTTGGGAAATCTAGTTTGTTCGTGCGGTCGCAATAAAACCGAACCGAGCTGCACCAATTATAGTGCTCAAGCCCGATTCGGCTGAATTGGGGCGACCAAAAGCGCTAATTAGCGCTCGCTGCGAGGGGTAACCTTGCGCAGGGTTTCACCGGTGTAAATCTGGCGAGGACGGTTGATCTTGGAGTTCATCTCCAGCTGCTCGCGGTACTGAGCAATCCAGCCCGGCAGGCGGCCGATGGCGAAGAGGACGGTGAAGAAGTCCGTCGGGAAGCCCATGGCGCGGTAGATGAGGCCGGTGTAGAAGTCCACGTTCGGGTAGAGCTTGCGGGAGACGAAGTAGTCATCATTCAACGCAATCTCTTCCAGCTTCATGGCCAAGTCCAGCATCGGGTCGCCGCCCAAGTGATCGATGATCTCGTGTGCAGTTTCCTTGACGATGGCCGCGCGTGGGTCGTAGTTCTTGTACACGCGGTGGCCGAAGCCCATCAGGCGAACGCCCTTTTCCTTGTTCTTCACGCGGTTCATGAAGTCGGTAGCGTCGCCGCCGTTGTTCTTCTCGATGTCCTCGAGCATCTCCAGCACGGCCTGGTTTGCGCCGCCGTGCAGCGGGCCGGACAGGGCGTTGATGCCGCCGGCGATGGAGACGAACATGTTGGCCTGTGCAGAACCAATCATGCGCACGGTGGAGGTGGAGCAGTTCTGCTCGTGGTCAGCGTGCAAGATGAGCAGCTTGTCCAGCGCCTTGGAGACAACCGGGTCAACCTCGTACTCCTCGGTGGGGTAACCGAACATCATGCGCAGGAAGTTTTCGCGCGCATTGAGGTTGTTATCCGGGTACATATAAGGCTTACCCTGGGATGCGCGGAAGGCGTAAGCGGCCAGCATCGGCACCTTAGCCAGCAGGCGAACGGTAGCCTTGTCCAGCTGCTCCTCATCCAGTGGGTCCAGCTGGTCCTGGTAGTAGCTGGAGAGAATGTTCACGGAGGACGCAAGCACGGCCATCGGGTGTGCATCGCGCGGGAAGATGTTGAACTGCGCCTTAAAGTCCTCATCCAAGAGGGTGTGGTGGCGGATGGCGTTATTGAACTCCGACAGCTCCTGCTCATCCGGCAGGTGACCCTTAATCAGCAGGTAGGAAACCTCATTGAAGGTGGCGTTATTTGCCAATTCAGCAATATCGTAGCCACGGTAACGAAGGATGCCCTCCTCACCGTTAATAAAGGTAATCTTGGACTCGGTGGAGCCGGTGGAGGTGTAGCCGGGGTCGAAGGTAACAAGCCCGGTTTCCTTGCGGAGCTTGGAGATATCGAAGCCGGAATCGCCCTCAGTGGACTGCTTGATATCCATCTCGTACTCGTTGCCAGCGTGCTTGAGTACTACCTTGTTTTCTTCAGTAGACACGGAATTTCCTTTCCCTGTTAAAGAGTTCTTTAAAGGCGCCAACTTACGCCGTGAGCCTTTGACCTATTCACACTCTAGCAAACTTTGTGATACTGCCAACAAGTTTATGGACATCAAAATACCTGCCATCCAACCGGAACTGTTCTACACTAGCGGCATGAGTACTCCAGAAATCACACTGCCAGCAGATCTCTTGCCTTCCGATGGCCGCTTTGGCTGCGGCCCCTCCAAGGTGCGCCCCGCCCAGATCGAGGCTATTGACCCCGCTATCGTGGGCACCTCGCACCGCCAGCCGGCGGTGAAAAACCTCGTCGGTTCCGTGCGCGAGGGCTTAAGCGATCTCTTCTCGCTTCCGGAGGGGTACGAAATTGTCCTGTCCTTGGGCGGCGCCACCGCTTTTTGGGATGCGGCTACCTTCGGTCTCATCGAGCGTCAGTCGGCCCACCTTACCTTTGGTGAGTTCTCCACCAAGTTTGCCAAGGCCTCTTCCAAGGCTCCATGGCTCGATGCCCCAGCACTGACCGAATCCCCTGTCGGCACCGCCCCGGATCCGCGCGAGCTTGCTGCCGATGCCGATGTCGCCGCCTGGGCCCACAATGAGACCTCAACCGGTGCGATGACGGAGGTTGTCCGCCCCCACCCCCACAACGACCAGCAGCTCGTGCTTGTCGATGCCACCTCTGGCGCCGGCGGCCTTCCCGTTAATATCGCAGAGACCGACGTGTACTACTTCTCGCCGCAGAAGTGCTTCGCTTCCGACGGCGGCCTTTGGCTCGCCGCCATGTCCCCGGCCGCGCTGGAGCGCATCGAAAAGATCAATAACTCCGACCGCTTCATTCCGGAGTTTTTGAACCTGCAGACCGCGGTGAATAACTCCCGCAAGAACCAGACCTATAACACCCCGGCGATTGCCACCCTGCTCATGCTGGATAACCAGATTAAGTGGATGAATGACAATGGCGGGCTCGACGGCATGGTCAAGCGCACCACCGAATCCTCCTCCACGCTGTACAACTGGGCCGAATCGCGCCCGGAGGCCACCCCATTCGTCAGCGACCCGGCGGCGCGCTCGCTGGTCGTGGGCACCATTGATTTCGACGAATCCGTGGATGCCGCACAACTTGCCGCTACCCTGCGCGCCAACGGCATCCTCGATGTCGAGCCGTACCGGAAGCTGGGCCGCAACCAGCTGCGCGTGGGCATGTTCCCGGCGATTGAAACCGAGGACATCGCCAAGCTCACGCAGTGCATCGACTACGTGCTGGATGCCAACTAAGTCATCAACATGCCCCGCCGCCTCGCATGGCGCGGGGCGTTTTCGCGTTATAGTTGACTGCATCACAGATCCGTCCTTCCGTCGATAGGCAAAGGAGCGCCACACTATGCGCGAGCTGTTTCTCGTTGACAGCGAATCTAGCGAAGACTCATTGGTGTTACGCACCGAAGAAGGCGAAGAGTTTTCCCTTCCCATCACCGATGAGCTGCGTTCCGCCCTCACGCCCACCGCTAGCAAGCCAGAACCGCCGAAGCTAGCGCCGATGCCCAAGCCCTCCCACGAAGAGGAAGAAAAGCAGATCCGGCCGGCGGAGATCCAAAACCGCATCCGTGCCGGTGCTTCCACGGCAGAGCTCGCGGAAGAGATGCACGTCGATGAATCGCGCATCGAGCCCTTTGCTTACCCAGTCATGTTGGAGCGCAATCGCATTTCTGAGGTGTCCAAGCAGGCCCACCCAGTGCGCGAGGACGGCCCCGCCAAGCTCACCCTGTGGGAAGTACTGGCGAGCTCCTTTGCCGCCCGCGGCCACTCCCTCTCGGAGTCCACGTGGGATGCCTACCGCCACCAAGGCGAGCCGTGGGTTGTGCGCGTGACCTGGAAGGCGGGGCTTTCTGAAAACGAGGCGGAATGGACCTTCAAGCAGTCCATGTCCTCCCCCGCTACGGTCGAGGCCCGCAACTCGGTCGCGGCAGACCTTACGGACCCGGACTTCGTACAGCCGGTGCGCTCACTAACCTCCTTGGGCAGCGGCCGCTACGACGAAGCCATTGACGGCGATCAGCCCGCCAATGTCACCGATATTTCCGGTCCCAGCGAGGAGACGGAAGAAGAGGAATTCCTGCAGAATCCTTCCTCCGAGTCCAAGCCCTCGAAGCGCCGCCGCAAGGCCGTCACCCCACACTGGGAGGACGTGCTCTTGGGCGTTCGCTCCAATACCAAGCGTCCGAGGGACTAAACAGTGGACATCTCTCATGCCGTTCTCACGCTGTGGTACATCTCCAAGCCCGGCGCCGAAGAAGTTCTCAAGACCGAGCCCAAGGCGGACCGCGGGTTCGGCCGCAAGTTCCTAGCCCAGCTCAACCCCAAGTTCCCGGTCACCCCGATTGGGCAATTCCCCCTGAACCGCTCCGCGCAGACGGATCCGAATGAGTACTACATCGGCGGCTACCCGGGCATTACCGTGGTGCAAACGGTCTGCGAGGGCGATTCAGTGCTGCTTTCCCAGCTGCCGAAAGACCTCTTAAGCGCGGTCCCCGCCCAGCGGGTCATCGCGCTTGTCAGTAACGCAGACGAGGACTATGCGGGCTTCGCGCTGTGGGAAGGCGGCGAGCTCAAGCGCTGCCTGTGCGCCACCCGTGACCGCCTCTACGAGGACACCGGCCTACCCGAGCCCTTTGAGGCGCCGTTCTGGGCCGGCGAAAAGGACGAATCCCTCGGCGGCATTTCCCTACCGTTTCGGCCCCACAGCATCATGGAGGCCTCCCAAGAACACTGGTTAGGCATCACCGTGGGGCAGGAAGGCCCAGACCTGGACGTCGTGGGCTATGCCGTCGACGGGCGCCCAGAGCCCAAGATCGATCCGCCGAAGCCAAAGCAGCCGGTCAGCGAGTTCGCCGCCCAATCCGCAAACAGGCTGGGCCTCAACGACTATGACGACTACGAGGACCACGATGCCGAGCCGGATTCCACTGGCGATGAGATCCTTTCCACCGCGAAGCAGCTCGGTTCGCTGATTGGCAACTGGCTGCGTCAGACGTTTAAGTCACTTAAGGATCGCTGGCGCTCATAAAAGGAAATGGCGGCCGCGGTCGCAACGTTTAGGGAATCAGTTCCTGGGGCCATTGGTATCCGCGCGCGGATATCGGTGGCCTTCATTGCGTGCTCGGTAAGCCCGGGGCCCTCCGCGCCTACCAGCATGGCCACCTTGTCCTGCCCGTGCATGGCCTCTGCCAGGTGCACCGCTTGGGGGTTGGGGGTTAAGGAAATGAGGGTAAAGGAGGCATCGGCAAGCGCCTGCAAGGAATGCTGCCACGTGGTGAAACCACCCTCCAAATGGGCAAAGGGCACGCGCAGCACGTGGCCCATGGATACGCGCACCGAGCGGCGATAGAGCGGATCCGCAGCGCCTGAGCCCAGCAATACCGCATCCACGTTCATGCCGGCTGCGTGGCGGAAAATGGCGCCGATATTTTCATGATCCCCCACGCCCTCCAGCACGGCGATGGTGCGGGAACGCTCCAGAATCTCGCCCACCTCCGGCTCTGGGGCGCGGTCCGCTGCGGCAACCAGCCCGCGGTGCATATCGAAGCCCGCGACCTCCGCAAGGGTCTCGCGCGAGACCTCGTAGACGGGGCACTCGGGCTCGCCGTACTGGGCAAAGAAGGCCTCCAGCTTCTGGGGAAAGCCCACCAGGCAACGCATAGGGAACCGCGATTCCATGAGGCGGGCGGCCACCAGGGGGCCTTCTGCAATGACCAAACCCTCGCCGGATTTATCGGATTTGTTGAGGTTCCGAATATCGTCCAGGCGAGGGTCACGGGGATCAGAAATATGCATGCCTTCCAGGCTAGCCGATGGCCTCCGAAATCGGATCGATGCCAAAGTAAATGACGAACAAGCCAGCAAGCAGCCACATGATCCAGTGCACCTGCTTGGCCTTACCAGCAAAGGTCGACATGAGCGCGAAGGTAATAAAGCCCACGCCGATGCCGTTGGCAATGGAATAGGTAAACGGCATGACCACGATGGTTAAAAAGGCCGGGATGGCCACTTCCATGCGCGTCCACGGAATATCCGTGAGCTGCGCAGCCATCATCACACCCACGATAACCAGCACCGGCGCAGCGGCCTCGATGGGCACGATCTCATAGAGCGGGGTGAAAAACATGGCGGCGATAAACAGCAGGCCGGTCATGATATTGGCCAGGCCGGTGCGGGCGCCATCGGCAATGCCGGCAGAGGAATCCGCAAAGACGGTATTCGAGGATGCCGAGCCCAAACCACCGGCCACCGCGCCGGCGCCTTCCACAACCAGCGCCTTCTTCATGGCTGGCAGGTTGCCGTTGTCATCCACGAGCTTGGCCTGCTTGCCCAGCCCGGTCATGGTGCCCATGGCATCAAAGAAGTTGGTCAGCAGCAGGGTAAAAATGAGCAGAACCGTGGAGATCACGCCAATATTGGCAAAGGCGCCCACCAGGTTCACATCGCCCACGATGGAAAGATCCGGCAGGCCTCCCAGCGCATCCGGGGTCTCTGGGGCGGCCATGCCCCAGTCCTCGGAGTCCGTGAGCGCCTGAACAATAAAAGCAATCACGGTGTTAAGGATGATGGCAATAAAAAGCCCGCCCGGCACATTGCGGATGACCATGAAGGCACAAATAATAAGACCAATGACAAAGACCACCGCCGGCCAGGTGGCAATCGAGCCATTAATGCCCAGCCCCACCGGCACGGTGGTCTGTGCGGCATCGGGCACGCGGGTGACGAACCCGCCATCCACGAAACCGATCATGGCGATGAACATGCCAATGCCCACGCCCATCGCGGCCTTCATCGGCTGCGGGATGGCGTCAAATACCGCGGTGCGGAATCCGGACACGGCGAGCAGGACGATGATAAGGCCCTCGATTACCACGAGGCCCATTGCTTCTTGCCAGGTCAGCCCGCTGGTGGCGACCATGCTGACGGCAACGAAGGTATTCATGCCCAGGCCCGCGGCCATGGCGAAGGGGTACTTCGCAATCGCACCGAAGGCAATGGACATCACGCCGGCGACCAGCGCCGTGGCGGCCGCAACCTGCGGCACGCCTAAGGTATAGCCCTCCGCGTCCGGGCTCGTGCCCAGGATCAGCGGGTTGAGCAAAATAATGTATGCCATGGCGAAGAACGAGACCGTTCCCGCGCGTAGCTCGGTTCCGATGGTGGAACCGCGTTCAGAAATGTGGAAATAGCGATCGAGAGTGGCTTTCACGCCGTGCCCTTTCACGTAGAGCGGTATTTTTACGCCCTAAGTGTGCTGCCTTAATCCTCAAAATCAAAATCTTGGTAAATGGGCTTTTCATCATCGAAGGCCGCGGCCGGCGCCTTCTCCTCGCTCACCCGCGTCTGCGAATGCGCACCGCAACCGTAGCGCGCATGTACAACGCGACCATCGGCGGAATACTCGTTGGCGCATACCCCAAAGTTATCCATGAATTGCATATAAAAAGCGCACGTGCGGCACTGCAGGTGCGCCTTGGCCGCCATCTCCGAGGTTGGGCCATATTCTTCTTGCCAGCGATGCTTGGCATCCGCCAGCCCCTTGGCGGAAAGCTCATCTCCATTCAGGCGCTCATCATCGATGGCCGGCGGCATGAGGTCTCCCGGGCCCAAATCCCCCGGCAGCACGCGATCCTCATACGGCACCCACTCCGGGGCCTGCAGCGCCTCCCCGCCCGGCACCAGCGCCACCTCGTTGACGGTGACGTAGCGCGAGCCATCCGCGCACGCGAGCACGGCCTGCCATTCCCATCCTGGGTAGCCCGGCATATCCGCCGCAAAGCGATGGGTGACAACGTTGCGGCCCATTCCGGCGACGCCCCTATGCTTGCCGATGCCCCCTTCCCCCACCTCTTCCAATGCCTCACGCGCAATGCGTACGGCGCGGGAATCGATCAACGGATTTGCTTTTCGCTTAGTCACGCCCCTCATTATTCATGATGGCCCGCCAACAGTGGTACATATGGTGCATGTCGTTTCTCCGCCGCGCCGCGCTCATTGCCGTGCCCTGCTGCGCCTTAACAGCCTGCTCTTCTGATGCTTCTGAATCTTCCTCCCCCGAGCACCTATCAGTGGAAGTCCTCGATACCGCGCCGCTGCCAGAGAACTCCTTTACGCAAGGCCTAGAAGAAGACGGAGAGGGCAACCTCCTGCTCGGCACCGGGCAATGGGGCGAATCCAAGCTCATCCGCTTCTCCCCTGAAACCGGCGAGGTCCTCCAAGCCCATGCCCTGGATGACTCGCTTTTTGGGGAAGGCATTACCCAATACGGCGATTCCATCTGGCAATTGACCTGGAAGCGCGGGCAGGCCCTGCGCTATGACGGCGACTTCCAGCGCACTGGGACCGCCACCTATACCGGCGAAGGCTGGGGGCTTTGTGCCAACCAGGACGAGCTCATCATGTCCGATGGCACCTCTACCCTGCGGCACATGGATCCGGAAACCTTTGCGGAGCGCTCCACCACCGAGGTCACCCTCGAGGGCTCGCCCGTAGAGGATCTCAACGAGCTGGAATGCGTGGACGGTGATGTCTATGCCAACGTGTGGCAGACCAACGATATCTACCGCATCGATCCCTCCTCTGGGGAGGTCACCGCGGTGATTTCTACCGATGCCATCGATAAGTCGAAATATACCGATCCCGATGATGTCTTAAACGGCATCGCGCATATCGCGGGCACCGATGAATTCTGGCTTACCGGCAAGCGGTGGGATGAGCTCTACCGCGTTCGAGTAAAGTAATGGGCCATGGCAACCCGTAAGGAAGCAAGGAAAAAGTCGCTGCTGCAGATCCTCGCGCTCATCGTAGTCGTGGCGCTCATCGTCGCCTCCGTGGTGATCTTTCAGAGTTGGCACAATTCGCGGCCAGGCCCAGAGCCGAGTGAGATCGCGATTACCGCCTCCGTGGGAGATAACTCGAAGGAGGTCACGCCCTACCTCGTCTGCGAGCCGGGAACCGAGTGCCCCGAAGGCGATGTTCCCCAGTTAACGGTGGGCAAAGATGACACCTTGCACCTAGAGATCCCCGAGGAGATTTCTAATCACGAATGGAAGGTGCTCTCCATTTATGATGACCCCGCCGCCAATGACGAAACCTCTCACGGTGCGAATGAAACGACCGAGGTAGATATCCCCGGTTCGGTAGATCCCATCGAGGCATCGACTGGCGAGCGCCCCCGGCTTATGGTGGTGGAGGTTTCCTCCCTCATGATTGGCACCGACGACGATGGCGAAGAAACCCCCCTCGCCACCGTGTGGTCCCTATCCACCATGGATGATTAACTATCTAAATCCTTCGCAATCGCGCGCAGGATTTCTGCTACTTGGCGCCCGGTTTTGCGCTCGGGGTAGCGACCCGAGTTCAACACCGGCTGCACCTGCGATTCCAGCAGGGTCATAACATCAGAGACCATGCTGCCGAGCTCTTCCGGCTTACGCGACGGCGTGCGGCGGCGCGGCTTGTCCAGCACGCGCACCCGCAGCGCCTGCGGTCCGCGGCGCCCCGCCGCGAAATCGAATTCGATGCGCTGGCCCGGAAAGATTTCTTCTACTCCCTCGGGCAGGACATTCCGGCCGACGTAGACGTCTTCATCGCCCGGGTTGCTAACGAAACCGAAACCTTTCTCGGCGTCATACCACTTCACTTTGCCAATGGGCATAGGTATCCACCTCTTCTCTTGGGTAAATTCTTAAGTTTAGCTGGAAGTTATACAGAACAGAAGTTCCACATGTAATGTGATATAGTTCACACTACCGCACCTACCTGCGGAAACTTTGCGGACAGAACCACAATAGTCTCAATTCTTTCCCATTTAGTGCCCAGAACGTGACTATTTCGTTATAAACCGCTACGCTGGCCCCCAGTGTCGCCGCAAAGAAGGTTTCCCCGCCCATCCTTTCTTCTAGGCGCAAAACATTTCCATGAAAACGGGCACCACGGAAAGGACTACTTTTATGGGACGCCACTCCGCTAAGACTAACCACTTTGCCGCTAAGTTCACCGCAGGCACCGTTGCCTTGGGTGCAGCCGCCGCCATCATGGCACCGAACGCCGCCGCTGCCCCTGACTCTGACTGGGACCGCCTCGCACAGTGTGAGTCCGGCGGCGACTGGCACATCAACACCGGAAATGGCTACCACGGCGGCCTGCAGTTCAACGCGCAGACTTGGCAGGCATACGGCGGCGGTGAATTCGCCCCTACTGCTAACCAGGCAACCCGCGAGCAGCAGATTGTCATCGCTGAGCGCACCCTGGCTAACCAGGGCTGGGGCGCATGGCCTGCGTGCTCGGCTTCCCTTGGCCTGAACTCCGCGCCGACCGAGCGCACCGCTCCTTCCGCACCCGCTGAGACACCGCAGCCAGTGCAGCAGGCAGTAGAAAACAAGTCCGATGAGCTCGCTGTAGACGCCGTCTACAACCTCGTTAAGGACACCGCTAACGCTTATGGCCTGCAGCTGCCGGCGCAGTTCACCGACTTCTACCACGCCAACCGCCACGACTTTGATGCGTTCTACTCCGCAAACCGCAACGTCATCGACCCGGTTGCACAGCTGGTTGAGAACTTCAGCCGCTAACAAGCGCATAAAAATTCCCCTTGCCTTTCACGGCAAGGGGAATTTTTTAGCGGTTGATGCGGGTATAAGGATGAACGTAGTTCAACTTCTCTGCCGGCATCGGCAGCACCAAGTCATCGCCGTAGGGGCTGGAAGCACCAGCAAAAGGCGCAGAAATTTCCGTAATTGCATGCTCGCGGTGTTCATTGTCCGGCCACGCCGGGGAAACAAAGCCATTCTTTTCATTCGACATAGTTTTATTATTTCAAACCTCGGGCAAAAACGTAACTCAATCGGGCGCTAAAATTGTGATTTATCATGACTCAGCCCTCCCACCTCCCGCATTTTCGCACCTGGCTTAATTCCCTTTCAGAAGAGGAACTGGCCACCATCCTTCGCCACCGCCCCGATGTTTTAACCCCGCTGCCGCCCTCCATCGCGGCGCTAGCCACGCGCCTCCTCTTGCGCACCTCCATCGCCCGAGCGCTAGCAGAGTGTAACGCACAGCAGTTGGCGGAGCTGGAGGACATCGCCAAGCGCGGCGGAGAGCTTGCAGAGGTAGAAGACCGCAACCCCACCATCACCCGCGAGCTCAAGGAACGCGGCCTCGCCTTTGGCGCGGTGCAAATCCCGCCAGAGGTCATGCCCGCACTCCCCACGGGCTGGTCACTGCTTAATCAACTCGATGTATCACCCGCGACAATCGATGCCCTCCCTGAAGACGAACGCCACGTCCTTGCCACCCTGGCGCGCTCCAATGGCATCGGTACCACGCGAGAGACCAATCCGTCCCACCCGGTGCCGCGTTTGATTGCCAAGCAGCTCTTACAGCGCGTCGACTCCCAGACCGTTCGCCTGCCGCGCGAGGTGCACCGCGCGATGAAGGGGCACACCGTCCCGCATATTCCCACCGAGCCCTCCGCGCGTCGCGGCCAGCCCACCACAGACCGCAAGGCCGATGACGCCGGTACTGCCGCGGGTCTGTCCGCGGTGCGCGGCATGCAACAGCTCATTTCTGCCCTCGGCGCTCGGCCGATCGAACTCCTTAAAGATAAAACCGTCGGCGTGCGCCCGCTTACCCAGCTCAGCAAGCAGCTGGACATCGCGGAACCAGAACTGCGCCGCCTGATTACGCTTGGCCTATCTGCGCGTCTTATCAACCGCGGCGAACCGTCTGGGTACGAGGGAAACTTCCTCGCGCCGACCGATTCCGCCCAAGAGTGGCTCGATGCAGGATTAGCCGCGCAGTGGCGCGTGCTCCTCGTGGCCTGGGAGCATTCCCCTTGGACCCCGTGGGAATCTGGCCGGGTACTCGCAGCCAGCACCGACCGCCTGCCCAAGTTTCGCCGGCATATCCTCGATGTGTATCTCCACTCCGCGCAGCCGCTATCCGCGGCCGAGTTTCAAGAGGATCTGCATTTTTCCTTTCCCCTTTTTGCAACGCACACCTCCCCAGAGACCATCGAGGAGCTGCACCGCGAGGCCGAATGGATAGGCGCCATCGCGCTCGGGCGAGCCACCAGCGTGCTTATCGATGGCTTCGATGCCGCCGATTCCCTCACCCCCGACACCATCGATTATTTCCTGGTCCAGGCGGATATGACCGTGCTCGTGCCAGGCCCCCTCGAGCCCGCGGCCCACCACACCCTGGAGTCCCTGGCGGATCTAGAATCGCCCGGCTTAGCCAGCGTCTACCGCATCAGCGATGCCTCCATTCGCCGCGGCCTCGACCGCGGAATGACGGGCACGGAAATCCGCGATTTCTTCGCCGCGCATGGCGATGTCCCGCATACGCTGGCGTTCCACATCGAGGACATCGCCAAGCGCCACGGCACCTTGCGCTCCGGCCCTGCCCTGTCCTACCTGCGCAGCGAGGACCCAGCCCTCTTGCAGATCGCCGCGAAGGCCGCCCCGCTGCGCCTGCTGGCCCCCACGGTCGCGATTTCCCAGCTGCGCGTCAGCGAGCTGTTGGAGCGCCTGCGCGAAAACGGCCTTTCCCCCGCTGCCGAGGACGAAAACGGCGCTAGCCTGTCCATCGCGCCCGAGCCCGCAACGCTTCCCACACCCAGCCCTCGCGCCCAGGCCGCGCCGCCGGATATCGCGCGTGCGCTGCGCAACCTCACCACCGGCGAGGCCCCGAGCCTGCCCAACCTGGATCTGGTCCACGCCGCCGCGCGCACCGCACGCCCCATCACCATTGGCTACGCCGATAAAAATGGCAATACCAAGACCCGCACCGTCACCCCACTGACCGTCGCCGGTGGCCAAATCGATGCCCGCGCCGCCGATGGCTCCACCATCCGGTTTCCCCTGCACCGCATCACCTCCGTTACCCTAGACGCATGAACGGACCACTGATTGTGCAGTCAGACAAGACCGTCTTGCTGGAAGTCGATCATCCAGATTCCGCCGCTGCGCGCACCGCCCTCGCGCCGTTCGCGGAGCTGGAGCGCGCCCCAGAGCACGTGCATACCTACCGCATTACTTCCCTGGCACTCTGGAATGCCCGCGCCGCCGGGCACGACGCCGAGCAGGTCGTCGATGTCCTAGAAACCTACTCCCGGTTCCCGGTCCCGCAATCGCTGCTTGTCGATGTCGCCGAGACCATGTCACGCTACGGCCGCGTCCGCCTTCAAGCCCACCCCGCCCACGGGCTCATCCTCGAATCAGAAGAGCCCGCCATCCTTACCGAGCTCTCCCGCGGCAAGGTAGGAAAACTGCTTGGTGCGCGCATCGATGACAACACCATCGCCGTCGCTCCTTCAGAACGCGGCCGCCTCAAGCAGGAACTCCTCAAGGCCGGCTGGCCCGCCGAAGACCTCGCCGGCTATATCGACGGCGAATCCCACCCCATCTCACTCAACGAGGACGGCTGGCACCTGCGCGATTACCAGGAATACGCCACCGATGCCTTCTGGTCCGGCGGCTCCGGCGTCGTCGTGCTGCCCTGCGGTGCCGGCAAAACCATCGTGGGAGCCGCCGCCATGGCAAAGGCGCAATCCACCACCCTCATCTTGGTTACCAATACCGTCGCCGGCCGCCAGTGGCGCGACGAACTCCTGCGCCGCACCACGCTTTCTCCAAACGATATCGGCGAATACTCCGGCGAGAAGAAGGAAATCAAGCCGATTACCATCGCCACCTATCAAGTGGTCACGCGGAAAACCAAGGGTGAATACCGCGCCCTCGAGCTCTTCGATTCCCGCGACTGGGGCCTTATTATCTACGACGAGGTCCACCTGCTTCCCGCACCCGTATTCCGCATGACCTCAGACTTGCAATCGCGGCGCCGGCTAGGGCTTACCGCCACCCTCGTGCGCGAGGATGGCCGTGAAGGCGATGTGTTCTCCCTCATCGGCCCGAAGCGTTACGACGCGCCGTGGAAAGAGCTGGAAATGGCCGGCTACATCGCCACCGCGGAATGCATCGAGGTCCGCGTGGATATGGATCCGGAAGAACGCATGCTCTATGCCACCGCGCAGCCGCGCGACCGCTACCGCATCGCCGCACAGGCCTCGGCCAAGCTCCGGGCCGTCGAGAAGATCCTTGCCTCCCATAACCAACAAGCCCTCATCATCGGCGGATACGTGGATCAACTTCGCGAACTAGGCACGCACCTCGATGCCCCCGTCATCGATGGCACCACTTCTACCGCCAAGCGCGAAAAGCTCTTCCAGCAATTTCGTAAGGGCGAGCTGTCCATCCTCGTCGTATCCAAGGTGGCCAATTTCTCCATTGACCTGCCGGAAGCAGCACTGGCCATCCAGGTCTCCGGTACCTTTGGTTCCCGCCAAGAGGAAGCACAACGCCTCGGCCGCCTACTGCGCCCGAAGGAAACTAAGGCACTCTTTTATACGCTAGTCACCCGCGACAGCCTGGATGCGGACTACGCCATGCACCGGCAACGCTTCCTCGCCGAGCAAGGATATGCCTACCGGCTCATGGACGCAGTAGACTTAGGCCAATGAAGATCTTTAAGTTCGACGTTGACGAGTCCTTTGCCAAGGCCAATAACGAGTTATTGCGCGATTCCAATCGCCTTCGCGTATCCGGGCTTATCTTCGGCCTCATCCTAATCATCGCCGGCGCCGCCGTATGGTGGAGCTTTTCCTGGGGGATAACCGTGGGATTAGGGCTCATCCTCTTTGGCATCGTCGTTGCTATCGTCGGCGTCGCCGCCGCAAGCAAGGTGGGAACGGCGCAATCCCTCTATGATTCTTATCCGCTCGCTCCCGCAGTCATCGCGCAGGTCAACGAGCGAGACATGATCCTTCTTGCCTTGGTAAATACCAATGTGGATCCGTCCCTTCCCCCACGCTGGGGCGCGTGCCTGCGCACGGTGTCCTCCATTCCCGGCGTCCAACGCACGGTTGGCACCAAGGTTCCGGTGGCCGCCGTGTCCGGCCAGCGCTCTACTTCCGATAAGGAGCATTGGCAGCAAATCTCCCCCATGCCCATTGCCTGGGGCACTCCCGATGCTGAAACCGTCACCATCGCCCGCAAATCCATCCCCCAAGAGCAATGGCAGCGCCTAGAGCGCGCCCGCAAGCGGCTTTCCGATGTCAAAGCAACCCGCTATGACCTCCTCGTCCTCTAGTCAGGACTCTCAAGCACCAGATTGTTTCTGGTGCTTTTTCTTTTTGTGGTCTAAGAATTGCTTCCAGGTGTAGTGCCAGTGTGTGTTGTGGGTGGCCAGTGGTCCCTTCGTGTGGTCTACTTGGTAGGTACGGTGCCGGTTGCTGAGTCCATGGTGTAGTTGACGCGTCGGTCGGTTTTGATGTTGAGGTGGTGTTGGCAAAAATTCACTGGATTACTAATCCATGAAATGCTCTAACTCTTATGGGGCATCCTGTTGTAATGATGACCTTTCAGCCACCGTAGCAATCACGCGGGCAAGTAGCAGAGTTACCTCAAGCCGCTCCTATATAGAGCGATATTGCGGTAGAAGAGCTTACTCTGACGGGCCTGACCCCCGACGTGTCCACTGTCCGGGGGTCAGGCCCCTGCTTCGACCATTCCTGTTGAGAAAGGGTACCTAGAGTTGGAAGACGATAAAAACGTAGAGAACTTTGTGGACTGCCGTGAAATCCGCACGGTTTTCAAACCAACTTGGGTGAGCTGGTGGTTCCACAAGATTTTTACGTTCCCGCGCGTTGAGTGCGATGGGATCGTAAGCAATTGTCACTGGGGAAGAGACAAAGCGTTAGTGAGGGATGGTGGGACGGTTACGGTTGGATTTAGTTATCGTATTTTCCATGATACGAAAATTAGATGTAAGAGCTCCCCTATCGAGGTTTCCCCTTCACATGCTGAGTTAGAAGCCAAGACAGCCATAATTAACAACTCCCCGATGACTGCCGTGCTCTACTAGCATTCGTCTCGAGCCTATCGATGGTTCGGGCTTTCTCATGCACAGCTTTAATGCGCGCACGGATCTGACCCCCATAAAAATGAAAACCACACCATGACAATTTTCATTGTGAGCGGATGTGGTGTGTGTACGTATAAGTATACAGATTTGCAACTGGACGGCAAGTGGATACATGCAAATCACGTCAAAGACTAAAATGCTGATAGCAATCAGCTTAGATAGCCCTGTTTAGAATGTTTAATCTACGAGAGTGTCGCAAATAGTTTTCAATAATTCTAGTCGAATAAGCCAAGCGTGATGGGCAACATGATCACCTTGTAGTCGGAATCCCCTACGGAAGGCCGTTCTTAATACCGCGAAGCGCGTTAGCAAAGCGGAGGGCCAAAATCGTCTAAATCAGTCGGAGCTGACCCCCGTTTGGTCCGACCTAACGGAACGACTTAGCCGCACGTGGGGTGAACTCAATCGACCAAGCCAGACTCGTCCTCTAAGTCCTGCAACGAGATTGTGTCCAATTCTCCGCGTCGGGCTGCTTCGGCTTCGGCTTCAAGCGCATACACATACTCAAGTTCATCTAGGTAGGAATCTAGGACCTTGCGAAGATAGAAGGCCCCAGTCCGCCCAGTCCGCGAAGCAAGCGCATCTAGGCGCTCTTTCTGCTTCGCGTCAACGCGCAAACTAATTACTGACTCGCTCATGTAAACATGTTTACAACAAGTAAAGCGATTTGTACACCACCCCGTGAGCATTGCCCGCGCTTTGCTGTGGTCACGTTGTATTGCTGACTTCCTGCACACTCATAGTCACGAATTGAGCGTTTTCTCAGTAGCCAAATCAAGCGATAAGGGAAACCTCGTAAAGTCGCCTTAAGATGACATGCCGCTCAGCGTAGCGGCGGCGCAGGTCTGTCAAGAATGCGTTGAAGTCCGCATCCCAGGACTCCCCTAGTTCCGCCGACTTTTCTTTCATGGCCTGCAGCAGCTCAATTCCCATGTCGCGACCAACCCGAGTCGAATCTAGATAAGTTGCGACATCCTCGCGAACGAAGGGAAGAGCTTGCGCCGGGAGGTCATCGAGGAACCGTTGCGCCATTGACTGTTCCATTCCCGCCTTTGCGACGGTTCTCCAGGCAAGTCCAGGGTCTTCAAGACACAAGTGCTGGAACATCGCTAAGTCCCACGGCTTCGCCGCCAACGTGGCTTGTATATGCGTCGCAGAATTCGCCTTGTCGGTGCCCGCAGCATAGAGTTGCTGAGCGGACGACAGTTCTGGATATGTGTCGAATACACTCCGAGCCACGCGCTCCGAGTGTTCGGGAAAATGCTCCTTAGCAAGTACGGCCCAACCCGAGGCGATAGTTCGGATTTCCGCTGGGGCGCACTCACCAACTGCCTTCTCGGACCAATCGAAGGCAAGATCGTAGCGGCCGATATCACAAAGGCCGGCAATAATCTCCTCATAGCGCGACGCCGCACTTCCCTTGAGACCATGGGTACGAAGGACGGCCTCACTAGTTCCTTCTAGTACCGCTAACCGACGCCCCACGTATCCACTACCTTGCTCCGCCGTATTCCACGAACGGATGCGAGCCACCCCCTCTTCACCAAAGGCAGGTGCCAAATAGACTGGGTCGAGGTCGATTTCTTCCGTTGGGAGAATCTGATTCATTCGTATAAACCAGTCGGCCAAAGCGCAACCAGAATAACTAGCTTGCTGTGCCGCGGAGGAAACTACCCGCGCCAAGACTTCGCCGGCATCCCTTACGGCATGGGCGTAGTCATTGACCCGAGGAATAGTCTTGAGGACCTCTTCTACCGCATCTAGACCAACAAGCACGATATCGGATGGACTTGGCGGCACGATCCCAGAAAGTTGTGCAGGATCCTCTTCTGCCTGTTCTAAAAGCTCAG
The DNA here is from genome assembly GCF_040225455.1 of Corynebacterium sp. KPL2838. Lineage (NCBI taxonomy): Bacteria > Bacillati > Actinomycetota > Actinomycetes > Mycobacteriales > Corynebacteriaceae > Corynebacterium > Corynebacterium sp. KPL2838. The sequence goes on from NZ_JBEHFT010000027.1 coordinate 29,022, forward strand.
CGGCTTCATATATACGGTCACTGTAATACACGCCCCGGGCACCTTTGTTCAGATCGGGATCATTAGACCGGACAAGACCGGTTACCGCCTGTGCAAGAGTTCTCATGGGATTCAGTATAGAAAATTCTGGGATCACGAAGAAGAGGGGCAAGCACACCGTTGGAATCGGTGTGCTTGCCCCTCTCGGTACAAACTTTATTTTGTTGTTTGTTTGTTGTTTGGTGTCGGCGGTGACTTACTCTCCCACAACCTCCCGGTTGCAGTACCATCAGCGTGTACAGGCTTAG
>NZ_JBEHFT010000028.1:0-26641 GCF_040225455.1 Corynebacterium sp. KPL2838
ATGCAATATCGGAATCAGACCCTTGAACCCCTCATCGCCTAGAATTAAACCAGTCCAACTTTCGGGGGCCAGTTCAGTCAAACGGTAAGCGGGGGCTCTTTCAGGATATTTCTCTATTAACGCAGATGGCCTATAAATATTTTATTTTTCAAAAATGGGCTTCGAATTGGGATACAATTTAACGTCACTTTGAACGAGGATCGTTTTTCAGAATTTCCGGAAGGGGATCGCTCGCCGAAAAATATTGAAGAACGTTAGGATCCAAGCAATTAAGTAATTCAAAAATTTCCTTCCGGTAGATGCTGCAATCGATATCGATCAGTGACTCTTGGTGGCTAATTCTATTTCTAAGTAAAACGGCGTGATGCATGATAAAACTAGCTCGATTAGGGGAAATAGTCTTAGGCCCCGATGACAGCGCCCGGCTAGTTATCTCTTTGTACACGGACTTGAGATTCGTATAAGTGGTCACGTTAGGGTAATACTTGCGGGTACCATCGGGGCGAATTGTCGGTTCTCGGTAGAAGAAAGCTTCCTTCCATTGAGTTAAGGTGACTTGGGCAATAATGTCATCGCGGTTAATGGGTTGACCTTTTCGCGGATGAATCCCTTCGATGAGCCCAGTTCCGTTGTCGCGAATCCCTTTAGCATTCCTGGCTTTTCCTAGGGCTCTGTTTGCAATTTGTTGGCTGACTTTGGAGAGAGGGAAGGATACATTGCAAGTGGGATGTTCAATCCAATTCTTATTGCTTTGAGGCTCCTGCTCATCGCTCCATTCATCGATCGCTTTGCAAATCTTGTTTCTGAGGACAATCTCAAAAACGGATAATAAGTTCCAAAGCGCCGCAGATAGTTGAAGGTCCCACCTATAAAGCTCGAGGGCTCGACCAGCATGATTTCCCATTTGAGTTAAATATTTTCCAGCGCGCTGTTCTCCCAACGTCTGTAGTACATGTTGTTCATGTCTGGATCCGTGCATTGCTTCGTCTTTCTTGGCATCGCGGATTGGGTGATCTTGTCATAGTGTGCTTTTTGGTCTATTCTCGGAGCTGAGAGAGTGATATAGCCGCCTAGGATCTTAATTCACTCCAGTAGGAAGGGCCACGTCCGAACACCGGTTATAAGCCGAAGTATCGGACGGGGCCCTTCCGTTTTGGGACTGTCTGATGGATTGTGTGTAGGTTTCCCGTTACTGGGACCCCAACTCGGCCGCCGAATTGGTTGTGGGGACCCGTATGCGTGCTTGCTAGTATGAGTAAAGCCTGTGGCCCAGATAAGTAAAATGTGGGCCTTGGACTACTTGATTTAAACCATTACACGGGAGCTTTCAGAATCTGTGGGCCCGTGGGCCTACAGGTCGCACAGGCACATAAATGAAGGCTGAGATACTGCGAAATGACGCGGTGAACCGTTGAACCTGATCCGGGTAATTCCGGCGAGAGGGAGAAAATAATGCCTGCTAATACTGCTGGGGCCGCAACACCAAAGCGCAACTTGGACTGGCGCGTGGTGGATATTGTGGTGGCATCCGTCTTAGGTGTTGCCTGTGGTTTCGTATTCTTGGGCTGGAATGCCGTGGGCTATGCCTGGTACGAGGCCATGGATGCTCTTACGCCGGGTCTTGGAGGCTTGGCCACCGGCATCTGGCTGCTTGGCGGCATCCTGGGCGGATTGGTCATCCGCAAGCCGGGTGCAGCGGTGTACGTGGAGGTTCTTGCCGCTACCGTGTCTGCCGTCTTGGGTTCGCAGTGGGGCATTAGCACCCTGTACTCGGGCCTGGCGCAGGGTATTGGTGTGGAAATCATCCTCGCTATCTTCATGTACCGCCAGTTCAACCTTGGCGTTACCATCCTGGCCGGTATGGCAGCAGGCTGGGGTGCCTTCGTCCTAGAGCTGTTTACCTCCGGTAATTTCGCGAAGTCCTTCGAGTTCAATATGATCTACTTGGTCACGTTGACCATTTCCGGTGCCATTTTGGCCGGGGCCTTGGGCTTCTATGTGGTGAAGGCATTGGCTAAGACCGGTGCTCTTGACCGCTTTGCAGTAGGCCGCGAACAGCGCGCTTAGGGCTTAGACCGCTGTGACTGATTTTTCACACTTCACAGGAAATGCCACAAAAATCTCGGCCCGCGGTTACGGGTGGACCCACGCTGGGCGCTCCCAACCGGCGCTGCAGGACATAGACCTCGTCATCGAACCCGGTGAGAAGATCCTGCTTTGCGGGGACTCCGGTTCCGGAAAGTCGACGCTATTGGCGGCGATGGCCGGTGTCTTGGGCTCCGATGAGGAAGGCACGCGCACCGGCGAGATTACCTTGGAGGATTCTGCGGGCACGGTGGAAGAGCCGGGGCGGACCATTCCGGTGGGGCTGGTCCTCCAGGATCCGGATTCGCAGGTCATTTCCGCGCGCGTGGGCGATGATATCGCCTTTGGCTGCGAGAACCTGGCGTATCCGCGCGAGGAGATCTGGCGCAGGGTGCAACAGGCTCAAGACCTAGTTGGCCCCTATGTGGACCTGGATTTTCCCACCGAGCATCTGTCCGGCGGGCAGAAGCAACGCTTGGCACTCGCCGGGGTTATCGCCATGGGCGCGGGCGTGGTCCTATTGGATGAGCCGACCGCTAACCTGGATCCGGAAGGCGCGCAGGACGTGGTGCGGGCCGTCGGCAAGCTAGTGGAGCACACCGGTGCCACCTTGGTGGTAGTCGAGCATCAGCATGCGGCGTGGGAAAGCGTGCTGGACCGCGCGGTAGAGCTAAAGGATGGGCGCATTATTTCTGATGGCCCCTTCGCTGACGTCGCCCGCAAGCGCCAGGTCACCGGTCTCCCGCAGGCGAGGTCGCTGGGAAGCGATGCGCTCGCAGAGTCCACTGCGGCGCTGTGGAGCAAGGACTTGGTAACCCGCTATGGGCCGCCGCGGTCTATATCCCTGCCGGCGGGGGCGTCGACCGTCATCACCGGGCGCAATGGCGTGGGAAAATCCACGTGGTTGATGACAATGGCCGGCCTATTGCCTGCCGAGTCCGGAGAAATCGGGGTTGCTGATTTCATCCGCCGCGGTGTGAAGGGCCCTCCTTCCCGCTGGAAATCCCGCGAATTGGCTGACCGCATTGGCTTCGTATTCCAAAATCCGGAACACCAATTTGTCTCGCGCACCGTGGAAGAAGAACTGCGGGTCGCTCCTAAGGTCATGCGCGTTGATCCCCCAGAAAAACGCATCGCGCAACTGGTGGAATCGTTGCGCTTGGGGCATTTGCTGAAGGCCAATCCCTTCACGCTTTCCGGGGGCGAAAAACGCCGGCTTTCGGTAGCAACGGCTCTGGTCACCGCGCCGGAGGTATTGCTTTTGGACGAGCCGACCTTTGGCCAGGATCCCGGAACCTTTGTGGAATTAGTGGGCCTGTTGCGCCAATTGGCCGATGACGGCACCACCATTGCCTCCATTACCCATGACCCGCAATTCATGGCAGCCTTGGGCGATTATCAGGTGGAGGTGCGCGGTGCCTAATCTCTTGCGCAATGTAAACCCGCTGACCCGCATCTTCTTGATGTTCGTCTGGGTCACGCCGCTGCTTGCCTCTATCGACTGGGTATCGGCGGCGATATCGCTAAGCCTAACGCTCATCCTGGCGCCGCTGTGTGGGGTCTCCTGGGTCCGCTTGTGGAAAGCCAGCTGGTTCCTATTCCTCATCGCCCCGCTTTCGGGCATTTCCATGCTGCTCTATGGCGCGCCCGGGGGAGAGGAGTACTTCAGCTGGTGGCTTATTACGGTGACGGAAAATTCGGTCACCTTGGCCATTGCGATCACGCTGCGTGTGCTCGCGGTCGCGCTACCAACGGTGGTGCTCGCACGCGATATCGATCCTACCGAGCTTGGCGATGCCCTCTCGCAGATCCTCCGCCTTCCCGCCCGCTTCGTCATCGGCGCGGTAGCCGGAGTACGGATGATGACGCTCTTGAAATCGGATTGGCAATCACTCGGCATGGCGCGCAGGGCCCGCGGGCTCACGGATGAAGGTCGCTTCAAGCACTTGCTCACGATGTCCTTTGGCCTGTTGGTGATTGCTTTGCGCCGCGGCGGCAAGCTTGCGACCGCCATGGAAGCGCGCGGGTTCGGGCGCACCCCACCCGGAGGAGGGGAGTGCACCTGGGCCCGAGAATCGAGGCTGCACGCCCACGATGGGTGGGTGATGGCCTGCGGTCTCGCCCTTGCTTGTGTACCGGTGGTAACTTCGGTACTTACTGGGGCCTGGAGATTCTTTGGCCTTTAATCCGCGAAAGCAGTGATTCAAGCACTATGGACATTGATGCCGAACAAGAGCGCCTCTTGGAGGACATCGTTAAGCTAGCAGCCTCGCGAAAGCGTGCGTTTAAACCCATCACGGTGCTTATCGATGGCCCCTCGGGCTCCGGCAAAACCTGGACCTCCGCCGCCTTGGCGGATCGCACCAATTGGCGGGTGGTTCACCTCGATGAATTCTATCCCGGTTGGCATGGCCTAGAGAAGGGCTCCGAGATGGTGGGCGAGCAGGTCTTGCGCACCATGAATCCCGGCTATTGGCGCTGGGATTGGGAAGCCAATTGCCCCGGTGACTGGGCAAGCCTCGACGTTCGTGATGACCTCATTGTTGAAGGCGTTGGCTCCGTGACCGCGGATAATATCGCGGCGGCGAAAAAGCGCGGCGCGGTGGTGACCGTGCGCATCGATGGCCCCCGCGAGCAGCGCTATGAGCGCGCGATTGCGCGCGAGCCGGCCTACGAGAAGTGGTTTAGCACCTGGGAAGAGCAGGAGAAATCCTACTTTTCTGATAAGGCCGCAGAGCCGGACCTGACGTGGGAGTGGGAGTAGCTCCTCCGCGCCGCCGGCAGGATACATTCCCTGTTTTGTATTCATAGCGCTGGCTTTGCTAGTCTTATCTCTAGTTCACTATGTATTGTGCACCCTGTGTGAATATGGCGCGCAAAGAACATGGTGAAAAGTCTGATCCTTAACAAGGCGCCAGCCTTGAGAAGAGTTCTGGACATGCGGAAGCGCCCCGGGAAAGAGCGCCTATTTTTGCATGTTTGGTTCCCTTCTTAAGAAGTGGTGCAATTCGACAGAAAGACTGTTTAATGCCAACTATTCAACAGCTGGTCCGCAAGGGCCGCCAGACCAAGCGCAAAGAGGTTTCTACCGCTGCGCTGAAGGGTTCCCCGCAGCGTCGTGGCGTGTGCACCCGCGTGTACACCACCACCCCGAAGAAGCCGAACTCCGCTCTTCGTAAGGTTGCTCGTGTGCGCCTTACCAGCGGTATCGAGGTTTCGGCTTACATCCCAGGTGAGGGCCACAATCTGCAGGAGCACTCCATGGTCCTCGTTCGCGGCGGCCGTGTGAAGGACCTTCCAGGTGTTCGTTACAAGATTATCCGCGGCTCCCTGGATGCCCAGGGCGTCAAGGACCGTAAGCAGGCTCGTTCCCGTTACGGCGCAAAGAAGGGACAGTAATAAACAATGCGTAAGAATGCTGCTCCGAAGCGTCCTGTAGTAAAGGACCCGGTATACAACTCCGAGCAGGTAACCATGCTCGTCAACAAGATCCTCCAGGACGGCAAGAAGTCCACCGCAGAGCGCATCGTCTACGGCGCGCTTGAGGCTTGCCGCGAGAAGACCGGCACCGACCCGGTTGGCACTCTGGAAAAGGCCCTGGGCAACATCCGCCCAGACCTCGAGGTTCGCTCCCGCCGCGTGGGTGGCGCTACCTACCAGGTGCCGGTCGAGGTTCGCCCGGACCGTGCCAACACCCTGGCACTGCGTTGGATGGTGACTTTCACCCGCCAGCGTCGCGAGAACTCCATGATCGAGCGTCTCTCCAACGAGATCCTGGATGCCTCCAACGGCCTCGGCGCTTCCGTGAAGCGCCGCGAGGACACCCACAAGATGGCTGAGGCTAACCGCGCCTTCGCTCACTACCGCTGGTAATTCTCAGCACCTGCATCAATGGCCTAAGCAACGAGAAACGAGTTTCGCGCTGATTTCCGGGTTTCCCGGCGGCGACACAAAACTTCATATCTCTTGCTTGGGCCATTTTGGTGGCACCGGGTGTGATTTAGACCAGCGCAGCTGGCCTAGTCCAGCGCATTCGCTTTATGTCCAGTACACTGAAGCGATGGAAGTCTAGGAGCCACTGGGCACCTAGCACGGCCACTCAATGGCAAACTTTTCAAGAACTTATCCATGCAGGCGTCTTAGCCAGGTTTCTGGTCACGGCGTCGACGACTATTAAGTTGGGGTATAAACGTGGCACAAGAAGTGCTCAAGGATCTGAACAAGGTCCGCAACATTGGCATCATGGCCCACATCGATGCTGGTAAGACGACCACTACTGAGCGTATTCTCTTCTACACCGGTATCAACCGTAAGGTGGGCGAGACCCACGACGGTGCATCCACCACTGACTGGATGGCACAGGAGAAGGAACGCGGCATCACCATTACCTCCGCTGCCGTGACCTGTTTCTGGAACAACAACCAGATCAACATCATTGACACCCCGGGTCACGTTGACTTCACCGTTGAGGTTGAGCGCTCCCTGCGTGTCCTCGATGGCGCCGTCGCCGTCTTCGACGGTAAGGAAGGTGTGGAGCCACAGTCCGAGCAGGTGTGGCGCCAGGCTGCTAAGTACGACGTTCCACGTATCTGCTTCGTCAACAAGATGGACAAGCTGGGCGCAGACTTCTACTACACCGTTGACACGATCGTTGAACGCCTGGGCGCTAAGCCGCTCGTTATGCAGCTGCCTATCGGCGCTGAGGATGACTTCGACGGCGTCGTTGACCTGCTGAACATGCAGGCCATCACCTGGCGCGGCAAGGTCGAGACCGGTGCTGAGCCAACTTACGAGGAGATCCCTGAGGACCTCAAGGAAAAGGCTGAGCAGTACCGCGAGCAGCTGGTTGAGGCCGTTGCAGAGTCTGACGAAGAACTCATGGAGAAGTACTTCGGCGGCGAAGAGCTCTCCATCGACGAGCTGAAGGCCGGCATCCGCAAGCTGACCATCAACTCCGAGATCTACCCGGTCTACTGCGGTACCGCTTACCGCAACAAGGGTGTCCAGCCGCTGCTGGATGCTGTTGTGGACTTCCTGCCTAACCCGCTCGACGTGGGCGAGGTTATCGGCCACGCTGTGGGCGATGAGGACCAGCAGCTCACCCGTAAGCCTTCCGTTGAGTCTTCCTTCTCCGCGCTGTCCTTCAAGATTGCAGCTCACCCGTTCTTTGGTCAGCTCAACTTCGTGCGCGTGTACTCCGGCCAGGTCACCCCTGGTACCGAGGTCATGAACTCCACCAAGGGCAAGAAGGAGCGCATCGGTAAGCTCTTCCAGATGCACGCTAACAAGGAGAACCCGGTGGAGCAGGCTGACGCCGGCAACATCTACGCCGTTGTTGGTCTGAAGGAAACCACCACCGGTGACACCCTGTGTGACAAGAACGACCAGATCATTCTTGAATCCATGGACTTCCCGGATCCGGTTATCAAGGTCTCCATCGAGCCGAAGACCAAGGCCGACCAGGAGAAGCTGGGTAACGCCATCCAGAAGCTTGCTGCTGAGGACCCAACCTTCACCGTTGAGCTGGATGATGAAACCGGCCAGACCGTCATCGGCGGTATGGGCGAGCTCCACCTCGACGTTCTTGTTGACCGCATGAAGCGCGAGTTCAAGGTCGAGGCAAACATCGGTAACCCACAGGTTGCTTACCGCGAGACCATCCGCCGCAAGGTGGAGTCCATCGACTACACCCACAAGAAGCAGACCGGTGGTTCCGGCCAGTTCGCAAAGGTTATCTGCACCATCGAGCCGTACAACCCGGACCCAGAGACCTTGGAAGAGGGCGAGTCTGCAACCTACGCTTTCGAGAACGCCGTGACCGGTGGCCGCGTGCCGAAGGAATACATTCCTTCCGTCGATGCTGGTATCCAGGACGCTATGCAATACGGCTACCTGGCTGGCTTCCCGATGGTCAACATCAAGGCAACGCTCGAAGACGGCGCTTACCACGACGTTGACTCCTCGGAGATGGCCTTCAAGCTGGCCGGCTCCCAGGTATTCAAGGAAGCTATGGCCAAGGCAAAGCCGGTTCTGCTGGAGCCAATGATGGCCGTTGAGGTTGTTACCCCTGAGGAGTACATGGGTACCGTTAACGGTGACATCTCCTCCCGTCGTGGCCAGGTTTTCGCCATGGAAGACCGCTCCGGTGCCAAGGTCGTCAAGGCCAAGGTTCCGCTGTCTGAGATGTTCGGCTACATCGGTGACCTGCGTTCTTCCACCGCAGGCCGCGCTAACTTCACCATGGTCTTCGACTCCTACGCTGAGGTTCCTTCCTCCGTGGCTCAGGAGATCATCGAAGAGCGCACCGGCGGCGCGAACTAATAGCGACGCCCCGCCCGTTCAGCGGCGGTTAAGGGCTGGTAGTCTCTGCCAGTAGATGCCAGCCTCACCGCTGAATGTGGCAACTGGGCTGGGTAGCGGCGGGCTGAGTTTGCAGCTAACACCATTGGTTGTGAATTGAGCCGGCCGTTACCCTCCCAGGATCCTTTATTTGAGACTCTTGTTGAGGGAAATGGCCGCGAAAATACGCGGGGTTACCTCCTATAATGGCGGTTTGAAAAAACCGCGGGATAAATCTAGGATCGTGTAACTGGCACGTAAAGAAAGCGTCATTAGCGCTTTGTCCCAGACAATGGGTCAGGTGCCAATGACAACTGTCAACCACGTGGCTGCGAAGGTCGTAGCCACCATATAGTCCAGGAGGACATACAGTGGCAAAGGAGAAGTTCGAGCGTACGAAGCCGCATGTGAACATCGGCACCATCGGACACGTCGACCACGGCAAGACCACCACCACCGCAGCGATCACCAAGGTTCTGGCTGACCAGTACCCTGAGGAGAACCAGGCATTCGCGTTCGACATGATCGACAAGGCTCCTGAGGAGAAGGAGCGCGGTATCACCATTAACATCTCCCACGTGGAGTACTCCACCCCGAAGCGTCACTACGCACACGTTGACGCCCCGGGCCACGCCGACTACATCAAGAACATGATTACCGGCGCAGCTCAGATGGACGGCGCTATCCTGGTTGTTGCTGCAACCGATGGCCCGATGCCGCAGACCCGTGAGCACGTTCTGCTTGCTCGCCAGGTTGGCGTTCCTTACATCCTCGTTGCACTGAACAAGTGCGACATGGTTGACGATGAGGAAATCATCGAGCTTGTGGAGATGGAAATCTCCGAGCTGCTCGCAGAGCAGGACTACGATGAGGAAGCTCCTATCGTTCACATCTCCGCTCTGAAGGCACTCGAGGGTGACGAGAAGTGGGTACAGTCCATCGTTGACCTGATGGATGCCTGCGACAACTCCATCCCTGACCCGGAGCGCGCTACCGACCAGCCGTTCCTGATGCCTATCGAGGACATCTTCACCATTACCGGCCGCGGTACCGTTGTTACCGGCCGTGTTGAGCGCGGTCGTCTGAACGTCAACGAGGACGTTGAGATCATCGGTATCCAGGAGAAGTCCCAGAACACCACCGTTACCGGTATCGAGATGTTCCGCAAGATGATGGACTACACCGAGGCTGGCGACAACTGTGGTCTGCTTCTGCGTGGTACCAAGCGTGAGGACGTTGAGCGTGGCCAGGTTGTTATCAAGCCGGGCGCTTACACCCCTCACACCAAGTTCGAGGGCTCCGTCTACGTCCTGAAGAAGGAAGAGGGCGGCCGCCACACCCCGTTCATGAACAACTACCGTCCTCAGTTCTACTTCCGCACCACCGACGTTACCGGTGTTGTGAACCTGCCTGAGGGCACCGAGATGGTTATGCCTGGCGACAACGTTGAGATGTCCGTTGAGCTCATCCAGCCTGTTGCTATGGACGAGGGCCTGCGCTTCGCTATCCGCGAGGGCTCCCGCACCGTCGGCGCTGGCCGCGTTACCAAGGTTCTCGACTAATCGAGGCTTCGTAACCGCTCGGTAGAGCTTTAAGAGTCCGCTGCACCGCATACCGGTGTGGCGGACTTTTTTGATCTCTACACGCGCCTTGAGTTGGAGAGGTCGTTGGCTACAGGCAGTGCTGGTGCTTTAGCGGCTTTCTGCTGCACTCCGAGGGAACTGTAGGGCGAGCTTAAGACCTACTCACGCCGTTAGAGGCCTGAATGCAGCGATATGGCTGTGCCAGAATAGAGGCCATCTCGGAGGCTTTTAGCTGCAAGCGCCATAGGCGCGGCCCGCCCCGAGATAGGAGTCGCAATGTGTTTGCTCTAGGGCATCCGTGTAGTAGCGAGTCCGATAAGCTGCCGGACGGTCTGCGTTGACGGCTAGTGGGCCGCCATCGCGAGCCTGTCTCGCTGCCCTCGCCTGGGCAGCGAGTTTGTTTCCATAAGTTGGGTTCTGTTGGGGGTTTGCAGGGTCCAAACACACCCAAACACAAAGGAAGGCCTGCCACACACCTGCAGGCAGGTAGTGGAAGGCCTTTACCTAGTGAGGGAAGTAGTTATTACTTCTCCCAGCCGATGTTTTCCTTAGGGATGACGGCGAATCCAGGGGCGCCCATGTTGGCGATGCCCTTCTTTAGACCGACCATCTGTGGGCCGTTGGCGTACGGAAGCAATCCGTATTCTGCGAAGGCTTCGGACTCGAGCTCGTTGATGCGCTCGATCTGCTCATCGCGGGTCGGCAGCTTCTGCATCTCTTCAATCTTCTTATCGAATTCCTCGGTACCCGTGCCGGACATGTTGAGGGTGGAGTCGCTGGCGTAGGTCTGACCAAAGAATGCTGGGCCGAATGGGTCACTTGCGGCGATACCGGAGAAGAAGAGGTCAAAGTCGCGCTCGTTGCTGATCTTGGAGAAGTCAGAGCTTGGGCGCTCCTCAATCTTCAGCTCAATGCCAGCGTCCTTCAACATCTTCTGGACGGCGGTAGCGGTGGACTTGGAGACCTCGTCATCGCCGATAAGAACGTAGCGCAGAGACAGCTTGTCGCCGTCCTTGGCGTAGTAGCCATCATCGCCCTCAGAGTAGCCGGCGTCCTCCAGCAGGCTCTTGGCCTCTTCAACGTCGTACTCGAGAACCTCAGAAAGGTTGTCCTTGTAGTCTTCCTGGGTTGGGTACAGGGTCAGGGAGCCAGGCATTTCCTCTTCATAGCCTAGGCCGTTGTAGCGGATCTCTGCGAGCTGGTCGCGGTCGATGGCTGCAAATACTGCGTGGCGAACATCCTTATCAGCCAGCTGTGGGGCCTTGGAATTCAAGGTGAACAGGACGTTGGCCGGGCGGGTGGCTGCGCGGACGTCGATGGAATCGCCCATGTCGGCGGCGATGGTGAGGTTGTTCTTGCTGCCCACGCCGGCGGCGTCGATTTCGCCAGCCTGGAAAGCGTTGATGGTTGCCTGGGACTCCATCGCGCGGTAGCTGACCTTGTCCAGCTTCGGCTCATCGCCCCACCACTTTTCGTTAGGCACGAAGGACACGGTGCCGCCGCGGAAGTCGGAGTTTTCCACCTTGAATGGGCCCGCGCCGTACTGTGGGTTGAGCTTGCCCAAGTATTCCTGGTCAAATTTCTCGGCGGTATCGATCGCTGGGTGCAGGATGTCGTTGAAAAGTCCCTGCCACCATGGGTATGGGCTCTCGAAGGTGACCACGGCTTCCTTGTCGCTTTCACCCTTCTCCACGGATTCGATTAGCTCGTAACCGTCGGTAGAATTGACCTGGACGTCCATGTCCTTGCCGTTGTTGAAGCGCCAGGTGTTCTCGAAAGCGGTCCAGTCAATGGGGGTGCCATCATTGAAGGTGGCGTCGTCGTTGATGTCGTAGGTCACGACGGTCTTATCGCCTTCGGTGGATTCTTCTACCGAATCCAGGTACGCGGGGTTCGGGGTGTAGTGACCTTCGCCGTCATAGAGCGCCATCTGCGGGTTGTACCAGCCCCATACGGTGCTGGTATCGGTGGTCATATTGGCGTGGAAACGGTTCTGCTGCTCAGTCAGCTCGCCGAGGGCGAGGGTGAGCTCACCGCCGTCCTTAATCTCATCGCGTTCTTTTTCGTTGTAGTCACCGGACGGTTTGACGTCGATTTCGAGACCGCCGACAGCCTTGTTAGAGGAGTCGGCACCGTCACCAGAACCCGAGCAGGCGGTGAGTGCGAGCGCGGTGGCGGAGAGAGTGGCAACCGTTGCTATGCGGAAGCGACCGAACTTTTTCATGGGGATTACTCCTTGCGTGAGATGAAGACGAAGTTGGCATAGACGGCCGAATAGGTAACCGTCTACTGCAACTATGTGACGTACGTTACAATATTTGTATTTGTGTCCGCCATCACTTTATGGAAAGAATGCGGAGCTCGAGGGAGCTAGGCCCGGGACTTTTCCCTGCGTGCGTGGGCAACCTTGGGATCCGGATTCGGGATGGCATCCAGAAGCTTCTTGGTGTAGTCATCCTGCGGGTTATCGAAAATCTCATCCGTCGAGCCGGACTCGACGAACTTGCCCTTGTACATCACCGCAACGCGGTCCGAAAGGTGGCGCACGACGGAAAGATCGTGGGCGACGAAGAGATAGGACAGGCCCAGCTTTCGCTTCAGGTCCTCGAGCAGGTTAATGACACCCGCTTGGATGGACACGTCCAAGGCGGAGACGGGCTCATCGAGCACAAGGACCGAAGGACGCGTGGCCAGGGCGCGGGCCAAGCCGATGCGCTGGCGTTGGCCGCCAGAGAAGTGGCTAGGGAAACGGTCCAGCTGCGAAGAGTCGAGGCCGACCAAACCCATGAGCTCATTCACGCGGGTATCGACATCGCCGTCATAGCCCAGGGAATTGAGCGGTTCCGCAATGACCTCGCGCACGGTCAGGCGGGGGTTGAGCGAGCTCATTGGGTCCTGGAAGACGATCTGGATGTCTTTGCGGGCCTCGCGGCGCTCGGACCCACTCATGCCATTGGCGTTCTTGCCATTGAGGACAACGGCACCGTTTTCAGGGTCCAGATCCATGATCTCCAGCAGGGTGGTGGTCTTACCGCAGCCGGACTCACCGACGATGGCCAGGCACTCGCCTTCGCGGATATCGAAGGTAATACCGTCGACGGCCTTGACGGTGCCCACCTTGCGCTTAATCAACGCGCCCTTGGTAAGCGGGAACTGCTTGCGCAGTTCGTTCACGGCGAGGGTGGTCTTGCGATCCTCGCGGGGAACGTCGGCCAAGATGTCATCGGCAAGCAGCGGCGGTTTAAACATCAGCTCACCGTCAATCTTGCGGTCGTGGATCTCCGGCGCGCGCAGGCAGGCGCTGCGGTGGGAGGTGGATTCGTCTGTGAGCTGAAGCAGCCCCGGCTCGCCGGAAAGGCAAGCCTCCTGCGCGACGGGGCAGCGAGGGGCGAATTGGCAGCGATCCTTTAGGTTCACCAAGACCGGTGGGTTGCCCTCAATGGGGGTCAGAGGTTCCGAGGCTGAGGAATCGGGGCGCGGCGTGGAACCAAGTAGTCCTACGGTGTAGGGCATGCGGGGGTTAGAAAAATGGTATCGACATCGCCGTGTTCTACCGGTTGGCCGGCGTACATGACCATGACATCGTCAGCGGTTTCTGCCACCACGCCCATATCGTGGGTAATCATGATGGTGGCGGCGCCGGTTTCGCGCTGCGCCAGACGGATGACGTCCAGGATTTGCGCCTGGATGGTGACGTCGAGGGCCGTCGTCGGCTCATCGGCAATGAGCACGCGCGGGTTATTCGCAATAGCAATGGCGATGACCACGCGCTGGCGCATACCGCCGGAAAACTCGTGCGGGAACGACTTCAGGCGCAGGTGAGGCTCGGGGATGCCCACCAGATCTAAGAGCTCAGTGGCTTGCTTCAGGGCTTCTTTCTTGCCGATGTCCTGGTGGGCCTGAATGGCCTCTACCAGCTGCGAGCCAATATCGAAGACCGGGGTCAGCGCGGAGAGCGGATCCTGGAAGATCATGCCGATGCCATTGCCACGAATGCTCGACATTTCCTTATCAGAAAGCCCGAGGAGCTCGCGGCCATCGAATTTCACGGAGCCTTCTACCTTGGCGTATTCCGGCAGCAGGCCCATGATGGACATGGAGGTCACGGACTTACCGGAGCCGGATTCGCCGACGATGCCCAGGGTGCGGCCGGGGTGCAGGTCAAAGCTGACACCGCGCACCGCAGAGACGGTTCCGGCTTCAGAGGGGAAGCTGACGCGTAAATCATTGACGGACAAGATAGGCGAAGTCATAGTTTACCTCCGGAATTGGAGTTGGGATCGAGTGCGTCGCGCAGACCATCGCCAATAAAAGCCATGGAGACGGTCAGCAGCGTCAAGGTAGCGGCGGGGAAGTAGAACTGCCATGGGGCGGATTGCAGGGAGGCAGTACCGCCCTGCAGCAAGGTACCGAGGGAGACATCGGGAAGCTTCACGCCCAAGCCCAGGAAGGACAGTGCGGTCTCAGAGCCCACGGTGCCCACAACGCCGAAGACGAACTGGATGATAAGCAGCGAACCAATGTTTGGAATGACGTGGCGGACGATGGTGCGCATCTTGGATACGCCCATGTAGCTTGCAGCGCGGACATAGTCCTGCTCGCGGACGGTAAGTGCTAGGGACCAAATCACGCGGGCCTGGTACATCCAGCCGAAGGCGATAAGGACGACTATCAGAAGCTTCCAGTCACCGCCGGAGTCTGCCACCACAAGGGCGATGAGCAGGAAGGTTGGGATGGAAAGCAGGAAGTGGATAACCGCGAGGACGGCCTTTTCTGCAAATCCGCCCCACAGGGCTGCGGCGCAGCCGACGAAGGCCGAAATGACCAGCGTGGCGAAGGACACCACGATTGCAATGGTCAGGGACCTGCCCAGGCCGTGGATGGTTTGGGCATAGAGGTCATTGCCGGAATCGTTGGTACCAAACCAATGCTCGGGGCTCGGTGGCTCAGATAGGGCGAGGAAGTCCGGTTCCGTGTAGTCCCACTGGGCAAAGAAATTGCCAAAAAGGGCGGCAAAGATGAGAAAGCCCAGGATGATGACGCCAACGGTGGCTAGCTTGTTGCGGAAGAAGCGGCGAATATACAGCTTGTACCGGGAAGTACCGCGGGGGACCTCCGGCAGCGTGGCCATGCGCTCGGCTTCCTCATTGCTTAACGGATCCTCGGAGACGACCTCGGTGCGCGTAGAAACCTCGCCACGGGGCTGTTTCTTGGACATCTTTGGTTCTTTGGGATTTGTCATTTAGCTCACCCTTACTCGTGGATCCAAGGCGACAACAACGAGGTCTGCCAGGACGGCGGACACGGCCGTCATCGCGGCACCGAATGCCGCCACGGCTACCGCGCCATTGATGTCGTTCTTACTAATGGTCTGGATGAAGTACTGGCCCATACCGTTCCAGCCGAAGATGCGCTCCGTCATCACGGCACCGGTGAAGATGCCGGGTACGGAAAATGCGACGGAGGTGGCCACCGGGATGATGGAGGTGCGCAGTGCGTGCTTGCGGATGGCCTGCTGGCGGGTAAGTCCCTTTGCGCGGGCGGTGCGGACATAATCCGCATCGAGGTTATCGAGCAATAGCGTGCGCTGGGTCATGTGGTAGCTGGCGTAGCTGATAATCACCAGGGAAATCGTGGGCAAGACGAGGTGCTGCGCGGAGTCCAGGAGTTTGGGGAAGAATCCCTCGACCCCCAGGGACTTGGAACCGACGACGTAGAAGATCTTCTTGCCGGTCAAATCGTTGATCTCCAGGGCGGCCCAGACGACGGCGATGGAGGCAACAACCACGTGGGTATTCATCGCAATGATGGAAATTCCCTGCCACACGCGGTCACCGGTCTTGTACTGACGGGAGGCGGTGTACACACCAACGGCCACACCGATGACGATGGAAAGGATGGTGGCCAGCAAGAGCAGCTGTGCGGATACCCAGATACGGTAGCTGATCTCTTCGTTGACCATCTCACCGACCGGAGATTGTCCCCAGTCCCACTTCGTGAGGATATTTGTCAGCCAAGTCCACCAACGCTCCAAGAGCGGGGTTTCTGGGCTGAGGTTATAAGGCTCGAGGAGGTTATTGATTTCCTCATCTGAAAGTGGTGGACGGCGCTCGGTGTAGTTTGAACGCGGGTCCAAAAACGAGACCGCCAAGAAATAAGCCAAGTTAGTGGCTAAAAAGATCATGAGTAACCAGCCCAAGATCTTTTTGATCAAATACTTTGTCATGGGGAAATTATCCGTGCGTGGTTAAGCAGGAAACAGTGTGAATATATATAAAGCCAACGATGGAGTCGTTGTATGTGACCAATCTAATAAGATATAAGCGAGAGCACAATTCACATTGCCCCGTGATGTGCATCGCCAATCAACCAATAGGTATTTTTTCAGTGTAGACACTTAGGGCGCTAAAAAGAAAAATGGGATTCAGCTGCAGATTTAAAAACCTAAATTGTTCAACAGTTATAAGAAACGCTTAAGTGAAAATAAGTGACAACGGGGGTAACCAATCAACCAGAGTGGCGCGCTGACCCATGGCTGTAATAGGTCGGAGAAGCTCGGTAGGCTAGATCCTTATGGAAGATCCCACTCGCATCGACCCGACCTTGGCGGCGCTGCGCACGGCATGGGAGGGTCAGCCCAATCTGAGCCTGCCGACGCTCTTTGCCTTATTGGCCAACCGGGGCATCGGCTGGGGCGTGAGCGACGCGGAGTTGGTCGCTGAGTTGGAGCGGCAGGCCGAAGTTCATCCGCCGTTATTGCCCCTTGAGGATGGTCGCGTGGGCACAGGTGAGTGGCTCGTACTTAGCGATGCCCCCGCCTGCCGCATCACCGCCGATTCCTCCCGTATCATTGTGCGCCGCCCGAATGCTCAGCCGGTGGTGTGGGAATACAGCGCCATTAGGCCAACGGGCCCCGGCCGGCCCTTTGTGGTTAGGGATACTGAGGGCTTTGAACACCGGCTTGGGATCGTCTCCAGCATCATGCGGCTGACTGAGCCGCTACCGGAGCTCAGTGGCAGGATCCGCTACGAGTTGGGTGACTTTGTCTATGTCCTCCGCTTGGAGGACGCTATCGCTGTCCTAGATCACGGGCTGCATCTCTTTCACAAGGAAAATCGGCGGGTGGTTGCCCGTGATTATGCGTGGAAGAGGATAGAAAAATGCCGCCCTGGCGAGGAGCTAGAGTTACTCCTCGAGGGCGGCGATTATGTGCGATTGGGCAAGGTAGTTGAGGTCCTTATTGCAGAGGCCCCAAACCCCTTATTCAGCTAAATCCTTCATCGGCTTGACCTTGGTGAAGTGCAGCTTATAGCTGGTATCTAGGTCAGCGTCGGGGAAAGCCTCCCGGAAGTCGCGCTCATTGGTTTCCACAGCATTGGTCAGGCGCTCCAGCGGCGTGTCTGGGTTGGCAACCACCGTGTACTGCAGCGTCGGGCGGGCGCGGTCGTATGCAACCAAGCGCTCGACCCGGTCCACACCATCAAGCGCGTCCAGATCCTTGGCCACCGCGGTGGCGATGGCGCTCATGGATGCAGAGATTGCGCCTCCTTCATTGGAAGCTGCGGATTCCACATTATTAAAGCGGCGGTGGCGCAGATTTACGACGATGAGCCACAAACCAATGATGAGCAATAGGGCAGAGGCGCCAGCCAAGACCCAGACCCACCAACTATTGTCGCCCAAAGTGCGCCACGTATCGTGGTCTACCCACTCCGCTAGATACTCAGCAAATTCCACATTGAAGTTAATGAGAATTGGCCACACACCGAGCGCGATGAGGATAATTCCAAGCAGGCCGAGGAGGATTCGGTCAAAGGTAGCAAGCTTTTTAGACATGATTATCCATCTCCGGAATCTTCTCTACGGCTACGGTGACCTTTGGTGGGTGTGCAAGCACTTCCAAAGCGCGGCTAACAGCCGTTTCCACGCGCCCAGGCAATTCAGTATCTTGCTCATCGCCGTTGACGGTAACCTTCGCGTTTTTGGTATCCGCGGAAGTCTGCGCGGACGCGACTCCCGGAACGCGGCGCGCTGCGGCAGAGCTCAAGCGCGCGACATCAACCGGACGCATCCACATGGAAGCGGACTCGGAAGCGACCTGGATGTGGGTATTGCGGCGCGTTTTTACCGCAGCGATCACAAAGATGAGACCAACGACGATGGAGCCTACGCCAGCCCAGATCATCCACGTTTCTAATTGCTCGGTGGCAATAAGATTGAGGACCGGCTGGACCCACGATTGGGCATTGGCGTCTGCGCCGACAAGCCAGGTTTCGCGGACACCCACAATGCCAATGGCCAGCAGGACGAAACCTAAAATGACGGTCCACGTGCGCACGGCAGGAGACGCCTTGGGCTGTTGCCCGAAATGCTCAGGCATATTCATCTCAGCCATTATTGCCTCCTTGCTCGTGGAATGGGGTGATGGAAATGGCACGCAGCGGCTCAGGCCGTGGCGCATAGACATGCAGCGGGCGCTGGCTTGTTGGGGTTACCTTGATGCGCTTGAGCGGTTCCTGGCGCGGGGCCTGAACCTTGCGCAGTGGGGCGGGCCTTGCGGTCTGCACGCGCTGCTCGCTCCGGGAATTATCGATCTCGATCTTGCGCAAAGGCTGCGGACGGGGGACAGAGACCTTTGCCTTCTTGGCGAAGGGGCGTATCTGTCCGCTCGGGAGCAACCGAGCAGGGCGCGGGGCGCGAACGCTGCGTACCCGCTCTGGGCGCGGCTCGATGATGCGGCGCGGTTCGTGATCTTCTGGAGCACTGATGTCTAACAGCTGGTGATCCGGAAGATCAGCGGAAATGCTGCGCACCGGCGCCTCCCGCGGCGTGTCAACGGAGCGCGCCGGGGTATCGCCAGGCGGCGCCGATACACCGCGGACGGCAACTTCCTTCCCGGAAGAAATCGCGCGGATTCCGGCTTCTGGTGGTACGGCAATACCGCGAACAGTCGCCTCTTGTGGGGTATCGACGGTGCGAACTGCGGCTTCTTCCGGGGTCTCGATGCCTCGCACTACGACCGAGTCCTGGGTGACAGGCTGGGTCACGGTAGACGGGGTAACCTCCGGGGTAAAAGCCGAAGCGGCAGGACGCTGCGCAACCTGTTCTGCGGTAACGCGAGTATCCGGGACCGATTCACCAACGGTGACATTCACGCGGGTGGTGGTATAGCCGGTATGGGCAGCAATAGCCTCTGAAATGGCGGCACGCGTACTTTCCGCGACTGCGGTAACCGGCGATGGCCACACCACAGCGATGGTCGCGCTCACGGCGGCGACCTCACGCTCTGGATCCATCTGTACCGAAACCCGTGGATAACCGCGTCCGCCAATGCCAGCAAGCTTGGCATCTAAATCCTTTGTGCCAGGCACGCTAGCAATTGCGGCGGTCACGATTCGTTCCATGGTCCGCAGCGAGAAACGCGTGTGGCCCTTAGTGGAACCTTCTGACATTAGCCTTGGCCTTTCTCCTTGCCAATGAGGCCATTCCACACAGCGCTGAGGTCGATCCGGCCATCAAAGTGGGAACCCAAGAGGCCACCGACGGCAGCAAGCAGCACGGCGAGCAGCGTCCAACCCCAACCTAAGTACAAAAAGAAGGCAAGTAGCAGGCCGATAACAATGCCCAATGTGGTGTAATTTTTCATATCTAATCCTTCGAGGGAGCAGCGGATAAGCCATCTACGGCGTCAGAAAACTCAACGTCGATGCGTTCTAGCTCCGTACATGCCTTGCGGGCTGCCGAGCGGATTTCTTCCGCTAGGCGGTACAGATCAGGCTGCGCACTGATATCAACACGGACGTTGATTTGCAGGTGGCGATCGTCGCGGGGATCGGGCCGGCGCATGCCGGTAACCCTTTCGCCCGGGAAGAGTAGGCTCACCGAGCCGTAGGATCCGCCGTCAAGGCCCGCGACACCGTTGAGCTTTTGCACCGCTTCCGCAATTGCGTGAGCGTGGCTTACCTCGAGCTCAAATTGTGCTCGGGGTTCAGGCATTGTTCTTATGCCTGGCCCTGGTTCAGTGCAGCCTGCTCTTCAGACTCGGAGTCTTCCTTCGGCAGCTTGACGTTGTGAACAACAACGTCAACCCGCTCTACGGTCAGGCCGGTCATGCGCTCGACAGCGTTCATGATGTTGCGGCGAATTGCCTCAGCCAGCTCGTGGATAGCAACACCGTACTCAGCGGTGATGGCAATCTCGATCTTTGCGGAGCCGTTTTCTACCTCTACGTCAACACCCTGGCGTACGTCCTCGGATGCACCGAAGGACTCGCGGATGGTGCCCATCATGCGAGCGCCGCCGCCACCAAGGGAGTCAACGCCGGAAACTTCGCGGGCTGCAATGCCAGCGATCTTGGAAACAACGACGTCATCAATGGTGGTGGTGCCGTACTGAGTCTCCAGGTTGTTGTTTACCTCGCGCTCTTCAGAAGCGGCAACGTTGTTCTCAGAGTGCTTTGCAGGAGTGTTGTTCTCAGACATGGTCTTTAAGGCCTTTCCCTAAATATTGACTTGCATGGTCGCAATACGAAATTGAAGGACCAAGAACCAACGGTTCAAAATCCTTCCTTGAGCATACCTACCGCCCAAGCTGAAGTGGGGTCTGTGACAACAATATTTACCAAAACGTGATTATTGGCACTATTGCCAGGTTGGTTTGAAAAACACCAGCCCATCGTGCTTAAATACTTAGGTTGCTTTAACAGGGTAGCGCGAACCGATAACGGACCGTCTTAAATACGGTGCGCATCGGGGAGACGCTGAGCTGGTAAAGCGAACATGACACCTTCGTTGTCACCGTGGCTCAGGGCTTTCCTGAAACACAGACTGGAAGGTCATCCGATCGGGCTAGGTCCGCGCTAGAGCAGAGGCACCCCGAGACGATGGACCGGAGAAGGGGCATGGCAAATAAACAGCGGCAGTTAGCGAATAGGACACTCTCCACGTGTAATGCGTGAAAACCGTCCTCTTCACAATACTTTGACTACGGGTCTTGTACCCCGTCAGGAGCACTGCAGACTGGCATTTGTCATGTGCTGTATCTCTTGGTTGTCATGACAGTCAGACCACTGGCGTTGTGTCAGGCCCCAGGCCCGGACAACGTTATAGAGAAATCGAGAAGCAATTTCCCACCGCTTCACGCCCCGGAAACGCCGGGAATGTGAAAGTGGGGAAGCGAGGAAGAGGATAAGCGTGGCGGGACAAAAGATCCGCATTCGGCTGAAGGCCTATGACCACGAGGCAATCGACGCTTCTGCAAAGAAGATCGTCGAGACCGTTACCCGTACGGGTGCTCGTGTAGTTGGCCCAGTGCCGCTCCCAACCGAGAAGAACGTGTACGCAGTTATTCGTTCTCCGCACAAGTACAAGGACTCTCGCGAGCACTTCGAGATGCGCACGCACAAGCGCCTGATCGATATTCTCGACCCGACCCCGAAGACCGTTGACGCTTTGATGCGCATCGATCTTCCGGCAAGCGTCGACGTGAACATCCAGTAAGCGACTTTGGTGGAGAACTAATAATGAGTGAAAACGAGATCAAGGGCATTCTGGGCAAGAAGCTCGGCATGACCCAGGTCTTCGACGATGACAACCGCGTTGTTCCGGTTACCGTCGTTGAAGCAGGGCCATGCGTTGTCACCCAGATTCGCACCCCCGAAACCGATGGCTACAGTGCCATCCAAATCGCCTTTGGCGAGATTGACCCACGCAAGGCAAACAAGCCTGAGGGTGGTCACTTCAAGAAGGCTGGCGTAACCCCGCGTCGTCACGTTGCGGAAATCCGCATGGACGACACCTCCGCATACGAGGTTGGCCAAGAGGTCAAGGTAGACATCTTCGAAGGCATCACCTTCGTTGACGTCACCGGCCAGACCAAGGGCCACGGCTACGCTGGTGCTATGAAGCGCCACGGCTTCCAGGGTCAGGGCGCAGCTCACGGTAACCAGGCCGCTCACCGCCGCGTTGGTGGTATCGGTGGCGCTGCTACCCCGGGCCGCGTCTTCAAGGGCAAGCGCATGGCTGGCCGCATGGGCCACGACCGCGTGACGACCCAAAACCTGAAGATTCAGAAAGTTGATGTCGAGTCCAACCTGCTGCTCATCAAGGGTGCTATCCCGGGTGCGCGCGGCGGCCTCGTCACCGTTAAGACCGCAGTGAAGGGCGGTGCACACGCATGAGCAACCTCAAGCTAGACGTCCACACCTCTGAAGGTAAGACCAATGGCTCCGTGGACCTGCCGGCTGAAATCTTTGACACCGAGGCATCCGTTGCTTTGATGCACCAGGTTGTCAACGCACAGCTTGCTGCTGCTCGTCAGGGCACCCACGCCACCAAGACCCGCGGCGCTGTCCGCGGTGGTGGTCGCAAGCCTTTCCGCCAGAAGGGCACCGGTCGTGCGCGCCAGGGTTCCATCCGTGCGCCGCACTACACCGGCGGTGGCACCGTCCACGGCCCGCAGCCACGTAGCTACGCACAGCGCACCCCTAAGAAGATGATCAAGGCTGCTCTCTTCGGTGCGTTGTCTGACCGTGCTCGCAACGAGCGCATCCATGTCATCGAAGAGTTGGTTCCAGGCCAGAAGCCGTCCACCAAGGCGGCCAAGGCTTTCCTCGAGTCCCTGACCGAGCGCGACAACGTGCTGCTGGTTATCGGCCGCGAGGACATCAACGCCCGTCGTAGCGCTAATAACCTGCCGAACGTTCAGATCTTGGACGCCGGTCAGCTCAACACCTACGACGTTCTCTACTCCGATGACGTTGTGTTCTCCGTTGAGGCGCTACACACCTTCATCACTCGCGCTACCGGCGCGGATAAGGAGGAGAACTAATGGCTAAGATTTCTAACCCGCGCGATGTCATCATCGCCCCGGTTGTATCTGAGAAGTCCTATGGTCTGATGGAGCAGAACGTCTACACGTTCTTCGTCTCCCCAGACTCCAACAAGTCCCAGATTAAAGATGCCGTCGAGCAGATCTTTGACGTGAAGGTCGACTCCGTGAATACCGTAAACCGTGCAGGTAAGCGTAAGCGCACCCGCACCGGCTTCGGTCAGCGTAAGTCCACCAAGCGCGCATACGTGACGCTCCGTGAAGGCAGCGACTCCATCGACGTCTTCGGCGCAGGCGCTTAAGCGCCACCGGAGAGCCGAAAGGAAAAGGAAGAATTATGGCTATTCGTAAGTACAAGCCGACAACTCCGGGTCGCCGCGCATCCTCCGTATCTGAGTTCGACGAGATCACTCGCTCGACTCCGGAGAAGTCCCTGCTGCGCCCGCTGAGCAAAACCGGTGGTCGTAATAACTACGGCCGCATCACCACCCGCCACATTGGCGGTGGCCACAAGCGCCGTTACCGTCTGATCGACTTCCGTCGTAACGACAAGGACGGCATTCCGGCAAAGGTCGCTCACATCGAGTACGACCCGAACCGCACCGCAAACATTGCATTGCTGCACTACGTAGATGGCGAGAAGCGCTACATCATCGCGCCGAAGGGTCTGAAGCAGGGTGCTGTTGTCGAGTCCGGCCCGAACGCAGATATCAAGGTGGGCAACAACCTGCCGCTGCGCAACATCCCGACCGGTTCGACCATCCACGCTGTTGAGCTCAAGCCGGGCGCTGGCGCTAAGCTGGCTCGCTCTGCTGGTGCTTCCATCCAGCTGCTGGGTAAGGAAGGCAAGTACGCCGTTCTGCGTATGCCGTCTTCTGAAATCCGCCGCGTGGACATCCGTTGCCGTGCAACGGTTGGTGAAGTTGGCAATGCCGAGCAGATGAACATCCGCTGGGGCAAGGCCGGCCGCATGCGTTGGAAGGGCGTTCGCCCGACCGTCCGTGGTGTCGTTATGAACCCGGTTGACCACCCACACGGTGGTGGTGAGGGTAAGACCTCCGGTGGTCGCCACCCAGTGTCCCCATGGGGTCACAAGGAGGGTCGCACCCGCAACCCGAACCGTTACTCCAACAACATGATCGTGCGCCGTCGTCGCCCGAACAAGAAGCGCTAAGAGGAGGTAAACAATGCCACGCAGCCTTAAGAAAGGCCCGTTCGTCGATGAGCACCTCCTCAACAAGGTGGATGCTCAAAACGATGCAGGCACCAAGCAGGTCATCAAGACCTGGTCTCGCCGCTCGACCATTCTCCCCGATTTCATCGGACACACCTTCGCCGTCCACGACGGCCGCAAGCATGTGCCGGTCTTCATCGAGGACTCCATGGTCGGCCACAAGTTGGGCGAGTTTGCACCAACCAAGACCTTTAAGGGTCACGTCAAGGATGACAAGAAGGGACGTCGATAAGCGATGAGTGAGACCATCACCTCCGCATCCGCCACGGCCCGCTACGTCCGCGTTACCCCGATGAAGGCACGTCGTGTGCTCGATCTGGTCCGCGGCAAGTCCGTAAGCGAAGCTTTGGCAATCCTGAAGTACGCACCGCAGGGTGCTTCCAAGCCAGTTGCAAAGGTCGTTGCTTCCGCAGCCGCTAATGCTGAGAACAACTTCGGCCTCGACCCACGCACTCTGGTCATCTCCGAGGCATACGCCAACGAGGGCCCGACCATGCGTCGTTTCCAGCCGCGTGCACAGGGTCGTGCATTCATGATTCGTAAGCGCACCAGCCACATCACCGTGGTTGTCGAAAGCCAGCAGGAAGGGGCCAAGTAATGGGCCAGAAGATCCATCCTCACGGCCTACGTTTGGGCATCACTTCCGACTGGAAGACCCACTGGTTCGCGGATAAGGACTACGCGAACTACGTAGCCGAAGACATCAAGATTCGTAACTACCTCAACAAGGGCCTCGAGCGCGCCGGCATCGCCGACATCGTTATCGAGCGCACCCGTGACCGCGTTCGCGTGGACATTCACACCGCCCGTCCGGGCATCGTGATTGGCCGCCGCGGTGCTGAGGCTGACCGCATCCGCCGCGAGCTGGAAAAGCTCACCGGCAAGATGGTTGCCCTCAACATCCTCGAGGTCAAGCAGGTAGACGCAAACGCAACCCTGGTTGCTCACTCCATCGCGGAGCAGCTGGTTAACCGCGTCGCATTCCGTCGTGCAATGCGCAAGGCTATCCAGTCCGCTATGCGCCAGCCACAGGTTAAGGGCATCAAGATTCTGCTGTCCGGCCGCCTGGGCGGTGCAGAAATGTCCCGCGTCGAGCGCTACCACGAGGGCCGCGTTCCGCTGCACACTCTTCGCGCCGAGATCGACTACGGCACCGCAGAGGCCCACACCACCTTCGGCCGTATCGGCATCAAGGTGTGGATCTACAAGGGTGACGTCGTCGGTGGCGTACGCGAGTCCGAACTGAACGCTCCGGCACAGGGCCGTGGCCGTGGTGACCGCAATGGTCGCTCCCGCCGCGGTGGCCAGCGCCGCCAGCGTGCACAGCAGAAGCAGGAGGGCTAATCCATGCTGATTCCTAAGCGTGTTAAGTACCGCCGTCAGCACCGCCCGAGCCGTCGTGGCGTGTCCAAGGGCGGAAACCGCATTAACTTCGGCGATTACGCAATCCAGGCACTGGAGCCTGCGTACATCACCAACCGTCAGATTGAGGCCGCACGTATTGCCATCAACCGCCACGTTAAGCGTGGTGGCAAGGTGTGGATCAACATCTTCCCGGACCGTCCGTTGACCCAAAAGCCGCTCGGTGTTCGTATGGGTTCCGGTAAGGGCCCGGTTGAGAAGTGGGTGGCTAACGTGAAGCCTGGCCGCGTACTTTTCGAGATGAGCTACCCAACAGAGGCTGTTGCAATTGAGGCTCTGCGCCGCGCTGGCCAGAAGCTTCCTTGCAAGGTCCGCATCATCAAGAAGGAGGACCAGTTCTAATGGCAACCGGTACCCCCGCCCACGAGTTCCGTGAGCTCGACAACGCAGAGCTGGAAACCCGTCTGAAGGATGCGAAGGAAGAACTGTTCAACCTTCGTTTCCAGAAGGCCACCGGCCAGCTGACCAACAACCGCCGCATCGGCACGGTTAAGCGCGACATTGCCCGCATCTACACCGTTCTGCGCGAGCGCGAGCTGGGCCTGTCTGTCGCTCCGGGAGCTGAGGCTTAATCATGAGTGAGGCTAACGTGACTGAATCCAAGAAGGGACCAACTCCGAAGAAGGAGAAGGTCAAGGGTGCTCCTAAGGTCCGCACCGGCTACGTCGTCTCGGACAAGATGTCCAAGACCATCGTCGTCGAGTTGGAAGACCGCAAGCAGCACGCTCTGTACGGCAAGATCATGCGCTCTAACAAGAAGGTTAAGGCGCACGATGAGGAAGAAACCGCAGGCGTAGGCGATCTCGTACGTATCGCTGAGACCCGCCCGCTGTCCAAGGACAAGCACTTCCGTCTCGTAAAGATCATCGAGAAGGCTAAGTAAACCCTAGCCAGCGCAGCCCCTGTACCGGACCATTTGGTTCGATACAGGGGCTTTTCGCTGTTTCAGAGTTTTAAGGCCGGGCTCTTCCATAGAACCAGTAGGGCACCCAGGTGACGTCGTCTGAAGAAAGGCCCCAGTCTTTCACCGCGAGGCCCCGAACCTTCTTCGCCAAGTCCCCTTCGCCGGAGATCCACACGTACCCCGGTATCGCCTCATCGGCATAATCTGCCTTCAGCGCGGCAACAACAGATTCCGCTTCCTGGTGCG
>NZ_JBEHFT010000029.1:0-26196 GCF_040225455.1 Corynebacterium sp. KPL2838
GAAATCCGCTATCTTCTTGCGGAGAGTAATGGGAATTGCCATCCCCACATTGTCAAGAAGCCAGAGTCCAAAAAGTCACTAGACATCACAGTGTTAGCCCGCGCTCAATCGCTAGGGCAACCGCAAGGGCACAAACTGTGGATAACCCGGATCCGCAGCGCGAAAACCAGGGGAAATCCTGTGGATAAGTCCCCGCAGTGTCGCATGGATTAGACAAAGGCCAGCCGGCGCGTGCCATCCACGTGGGGGAAGGCGATAAAACTTATACCTGAGACCGCAACCCACACCAGCGCCGAGCCCCACGCGGGCAGGCCCAGGATGGGCGCGAGCATGATGAGAAGCCATAGAATCATCAGCGGTACTAGCTGCGCGATGGTGGGGATGAGATCGGCATCGTGCCGGTCAGCATAGGAGCGCATCTCGCGGCGGTAGGGGTGGGCAAAGACCAAGACGAATGCCGCCACGAGGCAGACCGCGGCCCCAGATAGGGTGGCGAAGAAATGGGTGCGGGTGGTCAGCAGCGCGACGGTGGCGCCGAGCAGGATGGAGGATCCGAGGCGCACCCACGGCGGGGTGGGGATGGGGGTTGGATTCTCGCGCATAGCACCGTAAGCCTCGTTCAGGTTCATGCGCTTAAGACTACCATTCGAACATACAGTTGCATGTGTCCGGTTGAAGGTTCATACTGTGTGGGTGAGTCAAACGAACGTTCGCCTAGAAAAAGCGGTGGCAGGGCTGGATGGGCCCGACCGTGTTGCGGTGCTGCGCGCCCGCATGCAGGCGATGGAGCAGGAGGATGAAGACGAGCTGGTAGACACCCTTCCCCAGCTGGCGCGGCTGCTTCCCGCAGATGGGCTTGCTCGGCGGAAGGTGGTCTCGTGCGCGGAGTGTCCCGCGCTCGTGGTGGAGCTTATCTGCCATCTTACGGCCCGCGGGGGCCATGTGGGGATAGTGGGGTGGCCGGATCTTTCTCTCGCACAAGTCGCCGAAATGGGGCAGCTCAACAACGTGGTCACCGTCCCCGATCCGGGCCTGGAGGCATGGGCGGTAACCAGCGTGCTGGCAGAGGGCATGGACCTTATTATCCACCACGGCCCGCCCGGCGAGCTGAGCCCGGCCAAGGCGCGGCCGGTGTGGGCGAAAATCCGCGGCGGACAGGCTGCGGTGCTGACCGTGGGTGCGCGGCTGCCGGGCACCGCAGTGCGCATTGGGGCGGAGGTGAGTACATATCGGGGCATCGGCAAGGGCAGCGGGCGCATCCGCGGCGTGGATATTGATCTTGCGGTGGACTCGAAAAAGGGCACTGCGCGCGGGAGCCTTACCATGGGCGAGCCCCGCAGGTTGGCGGCCGTATGAGGGCGGCTGCGGTGTGGTTTCCGGATTGGCCCATCCAGGCGGTTGGGCAGGCGGGGCCGGTGCTGATCGCGCGCAATCATGCGGTGCTGGTCTGCGATAGCGCGGCGCGCCGGGCGGGCATTCGGCGCGGGATGCGCCTGCGCCAGGCCCAAGCGATTTGTCCTGAGGTAAAGGTAGTGGAGGCGAACCCGGATAGGGATGGAGCAGCCTTCGCGGAGATTGCGGCGGGCTTGGACGCCGTGGCCTCGTCCGTGGAGGTGCTGCGGCCCGGCCTGGCCATCGTGGACGCGGGGGCGGCGCTGCGCTACCACGGGCCGGAGGCGCTGGAGATGCTTGCTGATGCCACCGCGCACGCCGGTTTTGATTCCACCCTCGGCGTGGCAGACGAGATTGCCACGGCCATCATCGCGGCCCGGCACCACGGGGTAGGCGCGGTGGTGCCGGAGGGTGAGTCGCGGGATTTCTTGGCTGCCCAGTCCGTGGGCGTTTTGGCCGCGGAGGCTGCGCTGGGGTTTTCTGCGGAGTTTGTGGCCCAGCTGCAGAAATTGGGCGTGTGCCGGCTGGGTGATGTGGCGGCGCTGCCGTTTAAGCAGGTGGTCACCCGGTTTGGGCAGCAGGGCAAACGCGCGCACGAGGTGGCGCACGCGCGGGCGGACCGGCGCGTGTCCCCGGAAATGGCGCGGCCTGACCTGTCCGTTAGCAGCGAGCAATCCATCGAACGCGTGGATGCGGCGGCGTTCGTGGCCCGGCAATTGGCCGCGCAGCTGCACGTGCGGTTGGCGGAGGCGGAAGTGGTGTGCGTGCGCCTGCGCGTGGTGGCGGAGCTGGCAACTGGCGAAACCGTGGCTCGGGTATGGCGCACTCATGAGGCGCTCACGGAGCAGGCGACCGCGGACCGGGTGCGCTGGCAGCTGGATGGGTGGCTTACGGCGGCGCGGTCGAGCGGCAAGGACGGTGCTGCGATCGTGCGGTTGGTGCTCGAGCCGGTGGAGGTGGCCAGGCCGCAGGCCGATGGCCTCTGGGGCGGGGATGCCTCACAGGAACAGGTCAAGCGGGTGATTTCGCGCGTGCAATCGCAGCTGGGCATAGACCGCGTCTTGCAGCCGCGGGCCGTCGGTGGCCGTGGGGTGGCCGAGCGTATCGAGTACGTTCCCTATGGGGAGCAGCGCGATGCCACGCCGCAGGGCAGCTGGCCAGGCAGGATCCCCGCGCCGCTTCCCGCCCGCCTAGGCGGCGGGCCGAACCACCCGGCCGCGCGCATTCGGCTTATCGATGTCGCCGCGCGGGACGTCATCGTCACCGCCGAGGCCCTCCTCTCCTCTGTGCCCGTGGCACTCGGGTGGGGCGCGCACCGCTACCGCGTTATCGGCTGGGCCGGGCCGTGGCCGGTGGATACGCAGTGGTGGACCGAACAGCCGCAGCACGCGGCGCGGCTACAAATTGTGGGCCAGGCTGAACGGGAGCAACGCCAGCGCGCCTGGCTCTTGGCGTGGACAGAGGGGCGCTGGCGCGTGGAAGCGACGTATTAGGAGCGAATATCTACCACGAGGCGCGTGGGATTTTCTAGTACCTGCACGGAATAAGGCTTGCGCTGGTTCATACCGATGACAAACTGGCTGCGCCCCTCATAGGTGCGGCCGTTGACCACTTGGGTAATAACGCCGCCGGCGGGGGCGTCGACGATGCCGATGCGCGGCTCGTCAATGCCGGCCTCAAACGGATAGACCACGCCATCGATATTGACATTGAGCGCGGTATCACCGGCATAGTTAATGGGTTGGCCGGAGCCTTGCTGTTTGGGGTTATCGGCATAATCCACGAACCAACCCGGGGATCCTTCGCCCTCAAGCTCGAAGACGGCGCGCTCGAAACCATCGTGCTGGCCCACGCGTACCTTGGTCACCACGAGCTCCGAGGGGGCTTCAGGGCGCAGGGTTTTCATGCTCATATCCGCCTCACCCAGCGGGTTGATGTGCGAGTTTCCCACAGAGGCCGCCATGGTGGTGTCATCCGCTGATTCGGTGCTGCAGCCGGTGAGAAAGGCTGCAGCGGCAAGCAGGAGTGAAAGGCGGGCTTTATACATGACCACTAGAGTATAATTTCCAGTAATTATTGCCTAGCGTTGGGGGTGGATCTTGACCGAATTGTTGCCAAAAATGTGAGCTGAGCTGCAGACAGGTTAGGCTAGGTTATATGACCGATTTCTGTTCAGATTACCAGGTGGAGCCGCTGCCAGGCACGGCCAAAAAAGAGTCCGTGTTTGTCCTCTTTGAGTGGCCCGGCGGCTGGTCGCGCGACGTGCTTGATGGCGATACTTTTGGCTCGGAGCTTACGGCCCAGCTGAAGAAAAAACTCAAGGGCCAGGCCGGGCTGCAATTGATTCGCCGCCCCGGCCGCGATGGCCGCCAAATCGGCACGATGCACCGGTGCTACCTGGTGTGGGCTGAGCAGGGCGTGACGGAATTGGTCCTTATGACCGGTCCGGAAAAGATCCTGGATCTGGATCTATCCGCGCCGGGCCGCAATGGGGGAGGAGCCCTCGATACTCCCCTGGTTTTGGTGTGTACCCATGCCAAGCGCGATAAGTGCTGCGCCGTGAAGGGCCGGCCGCTCGCCGCGGAGCTGGTGGAGGATTACCCGGATATGGTGTGGGAGACCTCGCACACGAAGGGGCACCGCTTCGCGCCCTCGGTCATGCTCATGCCGTGGGCCTATTCCTTTGGCCGGATGAATAAGGAAGCCGCCGCGCAGATGATTGCGGCGGCGGCGGAAGGGAAATATTTCTACCCGGTCAATCGCGGGCGCGGCATTTTCGGCCCGCGCGGCCAGGTGGCGGAGTTGGCGGTAGCGCGCGAGCTTATCGATGCCTCTGAGGACCTCTACTACGGCCAGCTCTACGCAGAAGACACACAGCAGGGCACCGTGGTCACGCATGCCGATGGCCGCCGGTGGAGCGTGGCCCTTGAGCAGCGCGCCGTGGAAGGAGTGGTTTCTTCCTGCGGCGACGCACCCAAGACCGGCAAGGCGCTTGTGGCCACGGATGTTGAGCTTATTAGCGGCGCATAACCTTGGAGGATAGCCAGTTGCCAAAGAACTGCGCGGCCTGCACCAGCACGATGATGATAAGCGTGGCCACGACGGTGACTTCCCACTCGAAGGCGCGGTAGCCGTAGACGATGGCAAAGTCACCCAGTCCGCCGCCGCCGACGTAGCCGGCCATGGCGGACATATCCACGATGGCGATAAACAGGAAGGTATAGCCCAGAATCAGCGGGCCGAGGGCCTCCGGGATAATCACGGAGGTAATGATCTTCCACGGTGAAGCACCCATGGCGCGGGCGGCCTCGATAACGCCTGGGTCGATGGCCACGAGGTTTTGTTCCACCACGCGCGCTACGGAGAACGTGGCGGCGATGACCATCACGAAGGTGGCCGGTTCGCGGCCGATGGATCCGCCCATCACGGCGACGGTGAGTGGCTGCGCGAACGCCAGCAAAATAATAAACGGGATGGGGCGAACGAAGTTCACCAGCAGGTTGACCACCAGGTAGACGGCCTTATTTTGCAGGATGCCGCCCGGGCGGGCGGTGTAGAGCAAGATGCCGAGCCCCAGGCCCAAAATGCCGGCGACGACGAGGGTGGTCGAGACCATGATGAGGGTGTCGACGATGGCATCGACAAGCGATCCGCCCAAGCGGTCCCAGTCGGCGGCGGCGAGATAGTTGACGTTCATCGTTCAATCTCCTCAATTTGAGTGGTGGCAGATAGGGCGCGGTAGAACTCTTCGATGGCGGCATCGTCACCGCTCAAGCGCACGGTGAGCTTGCCAAAGGAGTGCTGTTGCAAGGTGGTAATACCGCCGTGGACGACGGCGATGGATACGCCCGCATCCTTCAGCTTGGCGGCGGCGCCGAAGAAGCCGGATTCCTCGGTCAGGTTGATGGTAAACAGGCGGCCTTCATGAACGAGCAGGTCATCGGTTTCCACCACGTCGGGCTCATTGCGCAGCGAGGTAGCAACGAACTTGGCGGCCACGGCGGTCTGGGGATTGGAAAAGACCTGGTAGACGCTGCCTTGTTCTACGACGCGGCCATTTTCCATCACCGCAACCTTATCCGCGATGGAGCGCACGACCTCCATTTCGTGGGTGATGACCACGATGGTGATGCCGAGTTCCTTATTCACCCGGCGCAGCAGGTCGAGGACTTCCTGCGTGGTGGTGGGGTCGAGGGCGGACGTGGCTTCATCGGCAAGCAGCAGCGAAGGATTCGTGGCCAGGGCGCGCGCGATGCCCACGCGCTGCTTCTGGCCGCCGGAAAGCTGTTCCGGGTAGCTTTTCCCCTTATCTCCCAGGCCAACGAAATCCAGCAGCTCCTGCACGCGCTGTTGGCGCTCGCGCTTGCCGATGCCCTGCAACTGCAGCGGGTACTCAATATTGCCCGCCGCAGTGCGGGAGTTCATGAGGTTAAACTGCTGGAAGATCATGCCGATATTGCGGCGGATGCCGCGCAGCTTCTTTTCGGATATGCCGACGATATTCTGGCCATCGAGCAGCAGCTCGCCGGAGGTGGGCGTATCCAGGCCGTTGATCATGCGGACCAAGGTGGATTTACCGGCGCCGGAGTAGCCGATGATGCCGATGATCTCGCCGGAATCGACGGTCAAGGAGACATCGTCAAGAGCTTTGACCTCGGCCTTTTTCTGTTGGAAGACCTTGGTGATATTGCGGAACTCAATGCGAGTGCCGTTCTGGGTGGAATCTGCCACGGGTTGCGTCCTTAGTGAGGAAGTGCCAAACCCCGCCGGGGTGAAAACCGGCGGGGTAGAAGGCAAGGGTGATTAGTCCAAATCTGCTTCGAGCTTGTCCAGGATTTCCTGGAGTTCTTCTGGGGTGCGCTCGACCTCGACGGAGGTACCTGCGGAGTCCTCGTCGACGCCCTTTTGTACCGCATCGGAGTGCCACAGCTCGGCGAGCTTCTTGATGTCCTCGTTATCGGCGTCTTCCTCGCGAACGGCAAAGACGTTGATATAAGGCTCAGCCTCTTCGGAGTTCGGGTCATCCTGGAAGACGGCGGTGGCCGGGTCGATGCCGGCGCGCTCCAGGAAGGAGTTATTGATAATCGCCGGGGTGCCCTCGCCGTGCGCGGATGGGGTCTGGGCGGCATCGACCGGCACGACCTTTACCTTGGACTTCTTCTCATCGATATCCAACGGGGTCGGGGTAATAAGGCCGTCTTTCTTCAATGTGATAAGGCCAGCCTGGACCAGCACGTTGATGGCGCGGCCCTGGTTGGTGGAGTCATTCGGGATGGCAACTTCTTCACCCTCAATGCCGTCGAGGGAGTCGTGATCCTTCCAGAACAGCGCCAGCGGCACGATTTCGGTGGCGACGATGGGGACCAGGTTGGTGCCATTGCCGTGGTTGTACTCGGCCAGGAACTTCAGGTGCTGGAAGTTATTGGTGTCCAGCTCGCCCTGGTTTAGGGCCTGGTTCGGGGTGTTGTAATCCGAGAAAGACTTGATGTCGATGTCGTAGCCGGCGTCTTTGGCTTCTTGCTCAAAGGCAACCCAGGCCTGCTTTGCATCATCGGTGGTGCCAACGGTGATGGTCTTGTCATCATCTGCGTCGGAGGAGCAGGCCACAAGGCTGGTGGCGGCGACGGTAACGGCGGCGGTAGCGGCCGCTGCGCGACGAATCTGCATGAGGTCCCCTTACATGTAGGAGTTTAAATAAATTGACCGTTTAGCAATCTAGCAATAAGCGAACCGCTTTGTCTATTGAACGCGTCTCATTGTGACGGGTTGTATAGAACATTAATTCGACATTACCCTGTGAAGGGTGAAATTTAATGGTGGAAAGGCGCTGCCGTGGTCGCGTTTAGAAAGGATACTGTCCGGCAAGGACGCTGCCGCGCCCGTCGCCGTGCATCACCTCGGCGGCGGCGATGAGCCTGTCCAGCGCGGGTATTCTGCCGTGCCCTTTGCGGAGCTGCACGCGGTAAGCTCCTATAGCTTTCTCGACGGCGCCGCCGAGCCGGAAGAGCTGGTCGCCCGCGCCCTAGAGCTTGGCCTCGAGGGGCTGGCGGTTGTGGATCGGGATGGCTTCTACGGCCTGATGAAATTCGCGGAAGCCGCAGCTAGGGCCGGACTTTCGGCCATATACGGCGCGGAGCTTTCCCTTGCGGAGGCCCCGGTGACCGTGCTGGCGCGCACCCCGGAAGGTTATCGCCGCCTCTCGCGCCTTATCGCCCGCGCGCGGATGGATGCCGGTGAGAAGGGTAGCGTTGCCTACCCGCCCCTAGACGCCGTGGCGCGCGAGCTAGAAGAGGAGTGCTTTTTCCTGCTGGGGTGGGAGGCTATACAAAAAATCGATCACGTTCTCGAAAGAATAAAAATAGACAGCATAGTTCTCGAATATGCGTGCACAATGTCTCCCGAAGATGCGGATCACCACCGTTTCCTGGATAAGTACAATAATCTCCGCGCCATCGCAACCGCTCGACCTGCGGCAGCGACGCGCGACCAGGTACGGCTCGCCGCTGCCAAACGCGCCCTGGCGCACCGCCAATCCTTAGAGGAAGCCGCACCGGATGCCCACCCGATGGGCGCAGGCTGGATGCGCTCCGGCGAACAGATGGCCCAGTTGCTTCCAGGCCGGCCCGAGCTTATCGCCGAAACCGTCCGCCTTGCCCGCGAGTGCTCCTTTACCTGGGGTGCCCTCGCGCCCAACCTGCCGGACTTTGTCGTGCCAGAGGGGCATACCGAGATGAGCTGGCTCGAACACGAGGTCTGGCGGCGCGGTAAAAAGCGCTATGCCTCGCGCCCGCCCGAAATACAGGCCAAGGCGAAAAAGCAGATGCGGCACGAGCTGGGCATCATCAAGCAGCTGGGCTTTCCGGGCTACTTCCTCATCGTCTGTGACCTGGTGGATTTTTGCCGCCAGGAAAATATCCTGTGCCAGGGGCGCGGGTCCGCGGCCAATTCCGCAGTCTGCTTCGCGCTGGGCATTACCAACGCCGAGCCCATTTCCGCGCAGCTGCTCTTCGAGCGCTTCCTGTCACCGGAACGCGATGGCCCGCCCGATATCGACATCGACATCGAATCCGGCCGGCGAGAGGAGGTTATCCAATACGTCTATCGGACCCACGGCCGCGACCGCGCCGCACAGGTGGCCAACGTTATTACCTACCGCCGCAAGGGTGCTACCCGCGACGCCGCCCGCGCGCTGGGCTACCCGCAGGGCTCTGTCGATGCGTGGTCGAAGGGCATAGCCGAGCCGCCTGCCGATGTCTCCTTACTCGCCGAGCAATTCCTCGACCAGCCGCGCCACCTCGGCATCCACTCCGGCGGCATGGTCTTATGCGACCGGCCGATTGCGGATGTGGTGCCGATGGAATGGGCCCGCATGGAAGGTCGCTCCGTGCTGCAGTGGGATAAGGACGATTGCGCCGCCGCCGGGCTGGTGAAATTCGACCTGCTTGGCCTCGGCATGCTGGAGGCGCTGCACCACATGATCGATGCCGTGCGCGCCACCACCGGCCGCGAGGTGCGCCTGTGGGAGCTCGACCTAGCCGAGCCCGCGGTCTATGACATGCTCTGCCGCGCCGATGCCGTCGGCGTCTTCCAGGTGGAGTCCCGCGCGCAGCTGGCCACGCTGCCGCGGCTAAAACCGCGCTGCTTCTTCGACCTCGTGGTGGAGGTCGCGCTCATCCGCCCCGGCCCTATCCAGGGCGGCTCCGTGCACCCCTACCTGCGCCGGCGAGATGGTCTCGAGCCCGTAACCTATGACCACCCAGTGCTGGAGAAATCGCTAGGGAAGACGCTGGGCATTCCGCTTTTTCAAGAGCAGTTGATGCAGATTGCGGTCGATGCCGCAGGTTTTACTGGCGCGGAGGCCGATGACTTGCGCCGGGCCATGGGCTCGAAGCGCTCGCCCGCCAAGATGGCCGCGCTGCGCAGCCGCTTTTT
Source organism: Corynebacterium sp. KPL2838 (assembly GCF_040225455.1). Lineage (NCBI taxonomy): Bacteria > Bacillati > Actinomycetota > Actinomycetes > Mycobacteriales > Corynebacteriaceae > Corynebacterium > Corynebacterium sp. KPL2838. The sequence goes on from NZ_JBEHFT010000029.1 coordinate 9,325, forward strand.
CGAGGGCCTGCGCGCCACCAACGGCATCGAGGGTGAGGTCGCGGAGAAGCTCTGGGCCAAGATCACCGCCTTTGCCGCCTACGGTTTCCCGGAATCGCACTCGCAGTCCTTCGCCTCGCTGGTGTATTTTTCCGCGTGGTTCAAGCACCACTACCCGGCGGAGTTCTGCGTGGGCTTGCTGCGCGCGCAGCCCATGGGCTTTTATTCGCCGCAGTCGCTCATTCAGGATGCCCGGCGCCACGGCGTGCGCGTGCTGCCGGTGAGCATCAATGATTCCGGCGCGCAGGCCAGGGCGCTGCCCACCGGCGAGATCCGGTTGGGCCTCAACCTCATCAAGGGGCTGGGGGACAAGGCCGCCGAGCGCGTGGAGGCCACAGCGCCTTTTAGCACCGTCTCCGATCTGTCGCGCCGGGCGGATCTTAGCGTGGAGCAGGTGGAGGCGCTGGCCACGGCGGGGGCGCTGGAGTGCTTGGGGTTGGAGCGCCGCCAAGCGCTTTGGCAGGCTGGCGTCGCCGCCACCGAGCGCGAGGGCATGCTGCCCGGCACCTCCGCGCTCGCCTCACCGCACCTGCCCGGCATGTCGGTGTTCGAGCTGATGGCTACCGATGTCGCCGCTACCGGCGTCACCCACGATAAGCAGCCTATGGAGCTAGTCAGGGCCGCGCTTGGCGATGTCCTGCCTTCCTCCCGCCTTCCCCACGTCCCCGATGGCACCCGCGTGCGCATCGCCGGCATTATTACGCACCGCCAGCGCCCGCGCACCGCCTCCGGCCTGACCTTTTTGGGAGTGGAGGATGAAACCGGACTGATGAACGTGATGGTCTCGCCCGGGCTGTGGTCTCGCCAGAAGGTGCTCGCCCGTACCGCCCGCGCGCTTATCATCCGCGGCATCGTGCAAAACGCCACCGGCGCGGTAAGCGTGGTCGCGGATAAGCTCGAGCCGCTGGACTTTGGTGATTTCCTCTCGCGCGGCTCCCGGGATTTCCGCTAGTTGCCTCCGCTGCGCGCGATATGTCCCCGCTCGGCGCGCAGTACAAATGGGCGAAGAGGGCTTTTTCTTTGGGGGACATAAACCACAGCATTGTATAAATCCCAACAACTTGGCGTGGTTTTACTCCACGGCGAAGATATCTCCCGGCTGGCACTCCAATGCCGTGCACAGTGCCGCTAGGGTGCTAAAGCGTACGGCCTTGGCGCGATTATTCTTTAGAACGGAGAGGTTAACTGGGGTGATGCCTACCTCCTTGGCCAGCGCCGCACCGGTGATGCCGCGCTCTTCCATTATCCGGTCGAGGTGGCAGATTACCTGGGGATCCTGTGCCTCAGACAAGACCGTCGACCTCCTCTTCCAGCCTGCAGCCGCGTTTGATGGCGGCCGAGAAGAGTTGCAGGACGCAGGCAAAGAGGTAGGGCAAGGCTAGCTCGCCAAGCGACGTTCCACCCTGGTTGGCCCACCAGTCGATTCCAAGCTGTGAGGAAGCCCAGTTATTGCCCATGCCTTCGAGTGGGAAGCGTCCGATAAACCAGACGAAAATCCCAAAGGTCATTCCATTAAGGAAGCGGATATTTTTCGTATTGAAAACCTGCCCACGAAGCATTGGTTTCACCAAGCGGTAGGCAAAGAACGCGATTATCAAGATTCCTGCAATCTTGACGACGAGCCCCGCAGTGAGCATCCAGAATGGCCCGCCGTCGAGGTTGTGCTTGCTTAGGCCTTCCGGGACGGCCGCACTCAGCGCGGTGGAAAAGCGTCCGGTGGCAAGGTCGCGCAGGTAGGTAGGGCCGAGGATGATGATGGTGAGGAGGGCGAGACCGGCTGCCGCATTAATTTCGCGGCGCTCAGCCTTGGGGGTGGGGTGTGGGGTGGTCATGGCAATCCTTTCCGTTGATTCCTTATCGACTTTCGATATTGTCGTAATTCGATAATATCGACCAACGATAAGTCGCACAAGGGGGTGAGCTTCATTGCTACTGTCAATGATTATGAGCGAAGAAATGAACCCCGTTTCGCCGCGCTTGGTGAAGGTGCGCTACATCCGCCACCTGGGCTGGACGAGCATCTTCGCCGCGGCGGCCGCAGCGGCCGGGTGCTGGTGGACCCCGTGGTTTTACTGGGCGGCGGGTCTCTTCGTTATCCTCTTTTTCTGGCTGCTTTGGCTCATCCCGGCCCAAGTGCGCCGGATGGGCTGGTGCGAAACCGACGATGAGCTGCTCATTACCCGCGGCAAGCTCTGGCATACTTTTACCGTCGTGCCCTACGGTCGCATCCAGTTCGTCGATGTGACCACCGGCCCCCTCGAGCGCGCCTTCGGGCTCAAGGAGCTGCAGCTGCACACCGCCTCCGCAACGACGGACGCCACCATTAAGGGCTTGGAAGCCCCGCTTGCCGATGCCCTCCGCACCCGCCTCGCCGACCACGCCCGCGAACGGATGAGCGGCCTATGAGCGCTCAACCGAGCTACCAACGCGTCCACCGCTTGACCCCGCTGCTGCGCCTGTGGTCGGTCATCTTGGCCGTCATCGCGGCCTTTGCCTTGAACGTCAATATGGAAGCGCTGCGCAGCATCTTTGCCTTTGTCACTGGTGACAACCGCACGCAGGCCCTGCGCGATATCGGCCTGGCGCTGGCTGGTTTCGCCGGCGTGTGCTTTGTGGTGTGGCTAGTCTCCGGCCTGTGGTGGCGGCGCATGAGCTACCACTTAGGCGAGGAGGAACTCTCCCTGCGCCAGGGCCTTTTTTCTACGCAGCTGCGCACCGCGCGCTATGACCGTACGCAAGCAGTCGACGTCGTCGAGCCCGTTATTGCCCGCCTCTTCCGACTCGCGGCCGTGCGCGTGGAAACCGCCGGCGGGCAATCCTCAGCCATCGAGATCGCATACCTGAAAAAGGCCGAGTCCGAATCTCTGCGCGCTGAAATCCTCTCCCGCGTCCACGGCGAGTCGCGGGAACAGCAGGCAGAGGAAGAAAACGACACCCTCGTTCCCGAAATCCCCATCGCGCGTTCCCTGGCCGCGGCAGCCTTGCACGTATCCACGATTGTCCTCCTTGTGGCCATCGTCTTCCTCGTGGTCACGCCGTTGTCCCTAACCATCACGCTGCCCATCCTTGTGGCCACCGTCCCGCGCGCCTGGAACGTGATTGACTCCTCGTGGCGCTATACCGCCAGCCTTGATGATGGCGTGCTCAATATCACCTACGGCCTTGCCGATCGCCGCCGCCAAAACATCCGCCTCGAGCGCATTCACGCCGTCCAGGTCACCCAGCCGTTTCTGTGGCGGCCCTTCGACTGGTACGAAACGCGCGTGTCGGTCGCCGGCTACGGTGGCATGGCCAGCGGCGAGGGATCGGGGTCGACGAGGATCGTGCCCGTCGGCAAGCGCGAGCAAGCCCGGCAATTCCTGCCCGCCGATGCCGCCCCGACCTACGCCTCGCCCGTGCGCGCCAAATGGGTCTCGCCCATCGATTACCGGCAGCAAACCGTCGCGCTGGCCGGCGACTATGTCATCGTGCGCGCCGGCCGCTTCAACCGCCGCGTCCAAGCCATCGAGCTGCGCCACATCCAGGAACTCACCCTGCGCCGCGGCCCGATATCCCAGCTGCTCGGCCTAGCCACGGTGGAGCTCGACCTCGTGCAGGGGCCCGTGTCCATGGCGGCGCGCAACCTCGCGCTTGCCGATGCCCACGCGCTGCTCAACCGCCTGCGCTCCCGCGACCTGCCAGAACTTACACCGCTCCCTTAAAACCAAGCTGGCGCCACGCCTCAAAGACCGCGGTAGACGCGGAGTTGGAGAGGTTCATCGAGCGCCTGGCCGGGACCATCGGAATGCGCACCTGCTCGGTGATGCGCGGATGGTTGACATGCTCATCTGGCAGGCCGGTCGGCTCCGTGCCGAAGAGCAGCACGTCGCCGTCCTGGTACTCCACCTCCGTAAACCACTTATCCGTATGCGTGGTAAAAGCGAAAACGCGCGCGCCGGGCAGTGCCTCCATGCACGCGTCGAAATCCTTGTGGATCTGCACATCTGCCAGGTCGTGATAATCCAGCCCGGCGCGCTTTAAGTGCTTATCGTCAAAATTAAACCCCAGCGGCTCAATCAGGTGCAGGCTCGCGCCCGTCACCGCCGCGGTGCGAATGGCATTGCCGGTATTGGTCGGGATGACGGGATTATCAAAGACGATGTGCAGCTGGCTCATGCCTTCAGTCTAGGATGGGGGCTATGAGCGCTACCAAACTAGATGGCACCTTGTACCGTGACGAGATTTTTGCGGACCTCGCTGAGCGCGTGGCCGCCCTGAAGGACAAGGGGATAACCCCTGGCCTGGCCACCGTTCTGGTGGGTGAGGACCCAGGCTCCCAGTCCTATGTAAAGATGAAGCACCGCGATTGCGAAAAGCTGGGCATCAACTCCATTCGCAAGGACCTGCCGGCGGATATTTCGCAGGAGGAACTCGAGGCGGTCATCGATGAGCTCAATGCCGATGACGCCTGCACCGGCTACATCGTCCAGCTCCCGCTGCCCAAGCACTTGGATGAAAACGCCATCCTCGAGCGCATCGATCCGGAAAAGGACGCCGATGGTCTCCACCCGGTCAACCTGGGCAAGCTCGTTCTCAATGAGGAAGCCCCGCTGCCGTGCACCCCGAATGGCTGCCTGCACCTGCTGCGCCGCTTCGGCGTGGAGCTGGGCGGCGCCAAGACCGTCGTCATCGGCCGCGGCGTGACCGTCGGCCGCCCCATTGGCCTGATGTTGACCCGCCGCAGTGAGAACTCCACCGTTACCCTCTGCCACACCGGCACGAAGGATCTTGCCGCCGAAACCCGCAATGCCGATATCGTCATCGCCGCCGCCGGCCAACCGCACATGCTTACCGCGGACATGATTAAGGAAGGCGCCGCGCTTCTCGATGTCGGCGTATCCCGCGTCGACGGCAAGCTCACCGGCGATATCGCCCCCGATTGCTGGGATAAGGCTGGGTTCGTCTCGCCCAACCCAGGCGGCGTCGGACCGCTCACGCGGGCCTTCTTGGTGCGCAACATCGTTGAGCGCGCGGAAAAGCTGGCGTGAATTTAGACAATCCCCACGACGCGCACCTGAAACCGTCCCCGCTGCCCGCTTCCGTGCAGTGGGTGGCCATCGGGCTCTTCATCGCCGGGGTGGCCTTGTCCGGCGGCTATGCCATCTTCGAGTATTGGCGCCGAGCTACCTTCTTGCTCGGGCTCGCGCTGCTGTGGCTGACGGTGGTGCGCCTGACGTGCGATTCGCGCCGCGTCGGCGTGCTGGCGGTGCGCTCGCGCCGCTTTGATGCCACATTTACCGGGGTCATCGGTGCGCTGATAGCCTTTCTTGCCTACTCCGTGGACGCGCTGGGCAGCTAGTTATCCACAGGTGATTGTTTCAGTATCACCAATCTGCGGCGTGTCGCGCGGCTATCCACAGCCGCCGCGCACTTGGCCTCGCGCCCTCAGCTACCCGCGGTTTAGGCTCGGGGCCATGATTTCGGATTACCTCGCAGCGATAAACTCCCCGATGGCGCTCATCGGGGAGTGCGCTGGGCTATCCGAAGCCGAACTGGTAGACCGCGGCTTTAGTGATAAAGAAGCCGTGGAATTCGCGCGCTTGGCGGATACGTATTTTGGCAAGACATCGTTTAGCGCCAAGCAGCGCGCCGCCCGCACTACCGCGCTCCCGCTCGATGCGCTGAAAATCATTGAGGTGCACGCGCAGAAGCTAAAGACCCAGCGCGCGGCGTGGGCCCTGCGCGAGGAGCTGTGCCGGCTCAACGTTTCTACCAGCGAGATAGAAAAGCGCGCCCGCCGCCGTGTCAAGGAGGAGCGCACACAGAAGCGCGCGGAGGGCGTGCGTCTTACCCGCCGCACCGATGACCTGTGGACGCTGACCATCACCGCGGAATCGGACCTAGTGGCTGAGATTAATAATCACGTCTCCACCGTGGACGATGCGCGTAGGGTATTTGCAGAGGGCGCGGCCACCTCCACCATCACTACCAACGTGGTCCTCACGCTAGATGACATGGTGAAGGTTACCCACGGCGAGGACGACGTCACCCTGCAGCTGACTAATGGTGCCACCATCACCGGTGCGCAGCTAGCGGAGCGCGCGCTTGCCGATGCCGGCCTCATCACCCTCATCCACCCCGTTACCGGCCCCGTGAACCTGTACCACACGCGCCGGCTGGCCACCTGGAAGCAGCGGCAGATGGCGATGGCCGAAAATCCGGTGTGCCCTTGGCCTGATTGCCATATCCCTGCCGATGAATGCCAGGTTCACCACCTGCAACCGTGGCTGCTCGGCGGCGAGACCAACTCCGAGAACCTGACCATCGCCTGCAAGTACCACAACTCCGTTAACGACGATGACCCAAATGCCCCGCCCCGTCGTGGGCGCCTAGAGCGCCGCCCGCACGAAGGCATCGTGTGGCGCCCGCCCTGGGCCCAATAAAGAACATCGCCGAAGCCAGCGCAGTTAAACCTGCGCCGCTTCGGCGATCCTTCTGTATGCCTTCTGCAAGGAGTCCGGGCTAGCCACTTACCGTGCCCCCGTTCCGGACCCCGCCACTGTCTGCCTCGCGCCGCGTCCCGTTCGTGCGTCGAGCCACCAGTGACCGTAAACCGCTGGCGTAGGCGATGCGGAATTGCGCACGCGCCGGGGTGGAGGCGGGGTTGGCTAGATGGCGTAGTCGATTGTGCTGTCCGCGTCCAGCGGGTGCGGTTGGGACAGGGTGAGGAAGTTGCGCAGGATGCGGTCCATCTGGCGCGACTCCGTGAGGAACGCATCGTGGCCGACGGGAGAGACTACCTTCGCCATGGCCAGCAGGTTGCCCAGGTTGCGCGAGAGGTGTTCCTGCTGGTGATACGGATAAAGGATGTCCGTATCGACGCCCACGACCATGGTCGGTACCTGCGAAGAACCCAGCGCGCGGTTCAGGCCGCCGCGGCCACGGCCGATGTCGTGGCGGTTGAGGGCCTCGGTAAGCGTGACATAGGAGCCGGCATCGAAGTGATCCGCCAGCTTTGAGCCCTGATAATCAAGGTAGGAATTCACGGCGAAGCGCTGGTCGTGGCGGCGATAGGGCCCGAGGGGCTCTTCGCCGGTTTGGGCTTGAACACCAAAGCGTTCATCGATTTCCTGCTCGCCGCGATACGTCAGGTGTGCGATGCGTCGCGCTGCCGCGAGGCCCTCGCGAGGGCGCTGGGAGGAGGAATAATAGTCTCCGCCGTGCCAGAAGGGATCGCGCTCGATCGCGGAAATCTGCGCCGACTGGATGCCGATCTGCCATGCGGAGGCGCGCGCGGAGACGGCGATAACGCACGCAGCATCGACCGCCTCCGGGTACATCAGCGTCCATTCCAAGGCGCGTGCACCACCCATAGAACCGCCGATAATCGCATGTACGCGCGTTATTCCGAGTTCTTCCAGTGCCTTTTTCTCCGCGGCCACCAAATCGCGAATGGATAGCGCCGGAAAACGCGATCCCCAACTGCGGCCATCCGGATGCGGGGAGGAGGGGCCGGTGGAGCCATTGCAGCCACCGAGTGCGTTCATGGCGATAACGCACCACTTCGTCGTATCCAGCGCCTTGCCTGGGCCAATGAGATCGCACCACCACTCGGCCACATCGGCGTTGCCGGTCAGCGCGTGTTCCACCAAGATGACGTTATTTCCGCCGTGCGGATCGCCGAGGAAATGGCCGAAGCGGTGGTAGGCGATGTGGGCATCGGAAAGCGTGGCGCCTGCTTCGGTGCGAAAATCGCCGATACTTATACAACTCATGCCAGTGCGTTAAATCCCAATTCGAGGTCAGCAATGATGTCGTCGATATCTTCAATGCCCACAGACAAACGGATGGTGGACTGCGCAATGCCCGCCGCGGCAAGGGCAGCATCATCGGACTGCGAGTGCGTGGTGGTCGCCGGGTGAACGGCGAGCGAGCGGGTATCGCCGATATTGGCGAGGTTGGAGTGGAGTTTCAGGGCATCGATAAACGCCCATGCTTCCTCGCGCCCGCCGTCAATATCGAAGGACAGCACGGAGCCGGTGTAGGAATAGCCCAGCTTCTCCTTAATCTTCTTATACGGCGAGGAATCCAGACCGGCGTAGTTGACCTTCGTCACCTTGGCGTGGCCTTCCAAGTACTCGGCCACGGCTTGGGCGTTGGCATTGTGCTTGTCGATGCGCAGCCCTACCGTCTCAATGCCATTAAGCGTCAGCCATGCATTGAACGGGGAAATGGCGGCGCCGGTATCGCGCAACAGGCCGGCGCGGGCCTTGAGCGCGAAGGCGGGGGCGCCGAGGTCGGCGTATTTTAGGCCGTGGTAGGCCTCGTCCGGGGTGACGAAGTAGGGGAATACCGGCTCGCCGTCGCGCTCGACGGTCCAGTCGAAAGAGCCGCCGTCAATAATCGCGCCGCCCACCGCGGAACCATTGCCGGTGTAGAACTTCGTGGTCGAAACCACGACGATGTCCGCGCCCAAGTCGAGCGGGCGGGCCAGCGCTGCGGTGGCGATGGTGTTATCCACGATGAGCGGGACCTGGTTAGTGTGCGCGACCTCGGCGATGGCGGGGATATCGAGGACATCGGCTACCGGGTTGCCAAAGGTCTCGCCGTAAAACGCCTTGGTATTAGGCTGTACGGCGTCCTGCCAGGACTGGGGATCGTCCGGGTTTTCCACGAGGGTGACGTCGATGCCAAGGCGCTTGAGCGTGACGGTAAAGAGGGTGGAGGTGCCGCCGTAGAGGCGCGGGGAGGAAACGATGTGATCGCCTGCCGAGGCGAGGTTGAAAATGGCCGCGGTCTCTGCGGCCTGGCCCGAGGCAAAGGCCACGGCGGCCACGCCGCCTTCAAGGGAGGCGAGGCGCTCTTCTAGCGCATCCTGCGTTGGGTTGGTCAGGCGGGTGTAGATGGGGCCTGCATCGGAGAGGTTAAAGCGGTTGGCCGCGTGCTCGGCGTCATTAAAGACATACGAAGTCGTTTGGTAAATCGGCACGTTGCGGGAATTGTGCGCGCCGTCGAGGTTTTGGCCTGCATGAACGGAGCGGGTGGCGAAGGACCAGTCTGCGTTGGAGTTATCGTATTTCGTCGTCATGCCACGCAAGACTAGACTAAGCGGTATGTAACGTACAGCACCCTGCCGCGAAACCGCAGGGTAGTCAGAGAATAAAAATAGACTAAGCGGTAAATTTCTCGCCAGGGTTTAGCCGCCTATAGCCCTGCACACCGGCCCTGGTGAGCATGGTGTCGAAGGTGGTGCGGCCGGCATCGGAAAGCACGGCGTCATGGATGGGGACCGTGACCGCGGCGCCCACGCGCTGGGCATAATCGGCGGCCTCCGCGGCCTTCACCCACGGCCCGGCAATGGGCAGGAGCAGCACGTTCGCGGGGTGATCGATGTACTGATCGCCCGGGTGGAGCAGGCCACCCAAGTAGTAGCCCACATTGACTGGGCGCGGAATATTTGGGTGGATCGGCGCGTGTTGGCCGCCGAGTACCTCGATGTCGAGGCCGGCGACGGTGATGGTCTCGCCCGGTGAGACCGCAGTACCGTGCCCCAGTTGTTCGCAGGCTTCGGCAGGTGCCCAGAGTGGGGCATCGGGAAGCCGGTCCGGGTCTAGGTGATCTGCATGCGCATGGGTAATGAGCACCGCATCGGCGTCGGGAAAGGCGGGCGTCATGGTTCCGGGATCGATGAGGATACGCCCGCCCGGCGCTGCAACTGCGACGCAGGCGTGGCCAAGCAAGCTAAATTCCATGCGCCCCAGCCTATCTACTGCGGGTCTTTTTCGTCCTTGCGGCGAAATAGGTACCAGATGCCGAGGATCGCGCCGAAGAGCAGGATTGCCGAGGCGATAAAGACCATGGCGACCACCATTGTGCGGTGTGGATCGTTTAAGAAAATCATGCAGACGATGGCGGCGAGGAAAATCGCGGCGAAGAACGTAATGAGCCAATTGCGCTTGGTGTGCTCTGCGAATGTCATGCATTAATTGTTACGGAAAAACCGGGGGTAAACAAGCTGGGTGGGGATTCTGGGGGCGGAACCCGGCTATATGGTGCACCGATTTTCCCAATAATGCTCGCGTGCGGGCTGGCCGATGTGGGCGAATGGGGGTAGGGGCCTTCCGTTCGACTATTTAACACCGCTTTGTCCGTTCATAATGATGTATGTCGAACTCTCTACAACTGTGAAAAGGACACTTTATGGCCACCACGACTGGGGTTGAGGACCGGAAGAAACCGGTCCTCAAGGTGAGCAACGTGTGGGTGCAAGGCATTGCCCTCGTCATGATCTTTGGCTTTTTGGTCATGGGATTTTTGGCGTACCGCACCTATGACGCATCCATGCCGTTGCCGGAAAAGATTGTCTCCGAATCCACGGGCGAAACGGTCTTAACCAAGGAAGAGATCACTAACGGCCAGGCGCTGTACCAGGCCCGCGGCCTGCAGCAATACGGCTCCGTGCTGGGCCACGGCGCCTACCTGGGCCCGGACTATACGGCGGAGTACCTGCGCCGCGCTCTCGATCACGCCCGCGAGGAAAACGACGCGAATGGTATGCCCGATTTCGTTGATTCTTCCGCCACTCCCGAAGAGGCCGTGGTAGAAGAATTCCGCACCAACCGCTATGACGAAGAAACGGGCGTGCTGGAGTGGACCGATAACCAGATTTCGGCCTTCGAAGCCAATAAGGAGTACTACGCCCACTATTTTGGCCCCGACTCCCATAACAATGGCTTGCCGTCGGACTTTATTACCGATGAACAAGACATCAATAACCTCGTAGGTTTCTTCGGTTGGACCGCGTGGGCTTCGGCGGCAGAGCGTCCGGGCCACGACTATTCCTATACCAATAACTGGCCAGCGGAATCGCGCGTGGATAACGGTCCGACCGCGGATCTCGTGGTGTGGTCGGTGCTCTCGCTCATAGCGCTCATCGGCGGTACCGGCCTGATCTTTGCGATTTACGGCCGGTGGTCCAAGTCCATTGGTTGGCATTCGGAAGAAGCACCGAACCTGGACTTTAAGCAGCCGGGCGAGGTCGGGCTGACCAAGTCGCAGAAGGTGGTGGCTTGGTTCGTCCTGGTCATTGCGTTGCTGTTCTTAATCCAGGCGCTGCTGGGCGCGGCCAGCCAGCACTACCGAACGGAGCTCACCGGTTTCTTCGGCATTCCGCTGCAAGAGATCTTGCCGTATAACGTCTCGCGCACCTGGCACCTGCAGCTATCGCTGCTGTGGACCGCCGGTGGCCTGTTGGCGGCGGGTATCTTCCTCGCCTCCTTCGTGGGCAAGAAAGAGCCGAAGAAGCAGCACTGGCTCGTCTGGTTCCTCCTGGGAGCCATCGCCGTAGTGGTCTTCGGGTCGATGGCCTTTGAATGGCTCTCCACCATGGGCTATATCGAAGAGGGAACGCTGTTTTCTCAGCAGTGGGAATACCTCGATCTCCCGCGCTTCTTCCAAGTCCTGCTCACCATTGGCATGTTCGTGTGGATCGGCATCATCTACCGCCAACTGCGCGGGCGCTTAAAAAATGAGCACAAGTCTAATATGCCGTGGTTGTTCTTCTTCGCGGGCCTCGCCATCCCGGCGTTTTACGCGGTGGGCAACCTGGCTGGCTCGGAAACCCACATTTCCGTCGCAGAGTTCTGGCGATTCTGGGTGGTCCACCTGTGGGTAGAAGACTTCCTTGAGCTATTTACCACCGTCATGGTGGCCTACGTCTTCGTCTTGCTCGGCGTGGTCCGAGAAAAGATTGCACTGGGAATCATCTTCTTGGACGTTATCTTGTACTCCACCGGTGGCGTGTTGGGTACGATGCACCACCTGTACTTCTCGGGCACCCCAGTCGAGCATATGGCTTTGGGCGCGTTCTTCTCGGCCGCCGAGGTGGTCCCGCTGACGCTGTTGACGGTGGAGGCGTGGACGTTCATGCAGCTGGGTTCCCGCCAGCGCGCTTCTGGGGAGCGACCCTTCCCGCACCGTTGGGCCGTGATGTTCCTCGTTGCCGTTGGTTTCTGGAACTTCTTGGGCGCAGGCATCTTTGGCTTCCTAGTCAACCTGCCTATCGTGTCCTACTACGAAATCGGTACGGCGCTGACGGCCAACCACGCCCACGGCGCAATGATGGGTGTGTATGGCTTCCTGGCTGTAGGCCTGTCGGTCTTTGCGCTGCGCTATCTCATCCCCAAGGACAAATGGTCCGATAAGGCCATGGGCTGGGCTTTCTGGCTACAAAACATTGGCCTGTTGTGGATGGTGGTCATTTCGCTCCTGCCGCTGGGCATCATGCAGCTCTACGAATCCGTCGGATCGGGCTACGTGGAAGCGCGGTCGCTGGGCTACATAACCCAACCTGGAAACTTCGTTATGGAGTGGCTGCGCCTGCCTGGCGATGTCATGTTCCTCATCGGCATCCTGCCCTTCCTCTGGATGGCGCTGCGCGGGGTGCTCTACAACAAGGACATCCCCACGGTGGACGAGCACCCGACTAACCCGCTCTTTAGCATCATTACCCCAGACGAGGACGACCACGCGGGCGAGGTCCCCGTGGGATCCTCGGTGGGATTGGTCTCAGGAGGCAAGGGGCGCGTCGACAAGCGCAGCTCCACGGGCCGACGCTACGGGTACGTTGATGAGCGCGGTGCCTTCGTAGAGGAGGAAGATCCCGATGCCGAGCGCGGCGATTCCGCCACCGCGCCGCGCCAGGAATTTGAATCGCGCACCAAGTGGGGCGGGACGTACCGTTCGGATAAGAAGGACGACTAATGCCGGGTTCATTTACCGTGCTGTCCGCCTGCTACGGGCTATTCCTGCTCGCAGTGGCGTGGGTATTCGACCTGCTGGCGCAGCAAACCGCCAACCGCACCATGGCCAACCAGGCCGGCACCTTCCGGTACTTGGAAGACCACGATGCTTGGCGATGCCCCGAAGACCACTGGCTCTGGCCCTCCAGCTTCGACCCCGAAAACCGCGTCATGCGCTACCGCGCGACCCCGACCGTGTGCAATACCTGCCCGGTCAAGCAACAGTGCACGGTCTCGCACCACGGCCGAGAGGTCACGCGCCAATTGGACCCGTGGCCGCACTCGGACTCGGGGCGCTTCCACCGCGGCATCGCACTGGCGGTAGCGGCAATGGGCTACCTGCTGCCTTTGGCCTCGCTGATTAGCCATCATTCACCTTCGGAAGTGGCGTTGACGCTCGCCACGGTGCTCATCATTACCGGATTCGGTGTGTATCCGCTGGCCCGCCACCTGTGGAATACGCCCTCGAACGCGCCGCAGCTGGTGGTGCCGGAGATGGATAACCGCGAGGCGGAGTTGGCGGCGCAGGTCGATCGCTATGGTTCGAAGTACGGAAAATTCACGCGCTACCGCTCGGTGCGTCAAGAACTGGAAGGGGAAATCTAAGTGTCCGCTCCCGTATTCTGGCCGATCGTCATCGGCATCATCCTCGCTCTCATCGGGGTGTTTTTGTCCTACTCGCTCAAGGTGATTAAGCAGTATGAGCGGGGCGTGACCTTCCGCTTTGGCCACCTGCGACCGATGCTGGAGCCGGGGCTGCATTTCTTGCTGCCGGGCATCGATAAGCTGGAGCGCGTGGATTTGCGCGTGGTCACGCTGACGATTCCGCCGCAAGAAATCATCACCAAGGACAACGTGTCCGTGCGCGTGAATGCGGTGGTCATGTTCGAGGTCACCGATTCGAGCAAGGCGGTCCTCGAGGTAGAAAACTACGCCGTGGCCACCTCGCAGATTGCGCAGACCACCCTGCGTTCGCTTTTGGGTCGGGCGAGCCTCGATGACCTGCTGGCCCACCGCGAGGAGCTTAACGAGGACCTAGCGGCGATCATCAACGGCCAAACCGAACGGTGGGGAGTGTTGACCCGCATCGTGGAGATTAAGGACGTGGAAATCCCAGAGATGATGCAGCGCGCCCTAGCGCGCGAGGCGGAGGCGGAGCGCGAGCGCCGCGCCAAGGTCATTTCGGCCCACGGTGAGCTGCAGTCTTCCCGCGAGCTGCGCGAGGCAGCCGAGGAGCTGGGCAAAGCCCCGGCGGCGCTGCAGCTGCGCTACCTACAAACGGTCCTGGAACTCGGCGCGGACCAAAATTCCACCATCGTCTTCCCGCTGCCCATAGACATCATGGGCGGGTTCATGGAAAACCTGGGCACCTTTAATAAGGGCTTCAAGGAATTCAGCGAAAACTTTTCGCACGCGGTGAATACGGAAAAGCCTGCGGACTAACCATTTAAGAATGCGGCCCCTGCCCAGCGGAGGGGCCGTTTTTCTGTGCCTCTCGAAGTTGCGCGATGGCCTGCGAATTGTGCTGGATGTCTTTGGTATTGCGCGAGACTTGCACGGTTAAATAAATGATCCCGATAATGCAGGCTTGCGGGATGAGTATGAGCAGTAGTTCGAACGGGCCAAAACTCATTGCTACGCCTTTCTGTGTGCGAGGGTATTTAAATTCAGAAACTAGCACTCGTATAGCGCAGTAACTCCTAGAAGTCCGGTGTCTGTCTTCAGTGTGATGCCCCAGAGCGCCATTATTCAGGTAATTCCTGAGTGTAGCCTTTGGAATGGTGCAAACCAGTTGACTAGAGATGCCATCCTGCTGGTTGATAATGGGGTGTAGCGTACCTAAAACTATCAACGAACGTCGGTTCATAGACGGCAGTGTGGGGATGGATTGGTGAAGACTCGGCTGTTTGATGTTAAAACGGCAGGCACGGCTTTGAAAAACTAGACTGTACAGGACTGCCTAACGTCGAAGGGGTCAACCTTGGAGTTGTTCAACAATATGCCAAGTGCTGTCGTAAGATCACCGCTATTCCATAATAGAATCGCGGCGAACAATATCAGCATATTTTTAGCAGTCACCGGGTTATTAGTTGGAGCGGATAACGAGCGGTGCGGAAAGGCACGAGGCTTGTCGGCATGAAAGTAGTCTGTATCGGTAGTCTGGGAATCTAGGTTCGGAGAAATAGTTCCATTGCCGTGGACTGAGTGTCTTTGTTGTAGTAATTTTGGGGACCCCTGTTAAAGCAAACTGCTGCTTTGGCAGGGGTCCTAACAAGGCTTACTGCTTTGCAGACTTGTCGTTGTTGATAGACGACTGCATTTTAATGGTTGTTATTTCGTAGGATAGTTTTAACAATCCAATACACTATTCCGGCCAGTGCGAGAATAACAAGAATATACAGAATGATAAGGATAATTTCCCATAAAGTCATTGTTCCCTCCTCTATTTAATATCGATGCAAGCGAAGTTTCCCCAACTGCCGCCAACCTTGGCGCGGCCACAGAACTTGGCGCGATCGACGTTTGCATTGATGGGAAATTTGTGGTGCACTCGACCTGGCTTGCAGTAGCCTTTGGTTGTTTGAGACTTACCCTCTCCATTTTGGCGGTAGATGATTTGAAATTCATCTGCGCACGCATTTCCCAAGTCTGTGCCTACCATGTAGGAAACGCTTGCCCATTCCACGTGAGTACCTTGTCCCTTTACGTAGATTGAGTTGGACGCTGCAGTTCCGCCTGGTGCCCAGGTGAGGCCTTGTGCACTATACGTAGTGAAATGGGGTGTTTCAGGGGCGGGGCCTGGGCTTCTTGTTCCCAACTTGAGGAAATTTCAGCAGCTCCAGCTACCGGGGCGGTGACTGTGGCTACAGCCGTGGCGGCAACTAACAATTGAGAAGCTACTCTCATGGCAATCTCCTTGAATTGAAATGAATGAACGCGTACCGTTCATTGAATATTTTATGAAAAAATAAACATAAAATCTTTCTTTTGTTGAATTGTGTCCGGATGTTAACTAACAGTTAACTTTTGTGATTGAGCTTTTCAATAGTTTGTAAGGCGTCTTCCAGCTTGTCATCGCTTAGGTGGCCAAAGCCTAAAACCACGCCGTCTTCGGCGTCCACGCCGCCCCAGTATTCGCGCAGCGGGGTCAGCTTGATGCCGCGGGCGGCGGCCCGCGGGACGATGGCCGGGTCGCACAGCAAAACCGCATGTAGACCGCCATTGATGGGCAGTAGGCGCGCGCCGGGGAGAGAGTCCAGGGCATCGGCCACGAGGTCGCGGCGGCGCTTGTAGGTCCGGCGCATGCGTCCGGTGTGGCGCCGCAGCGCCCCGCTGGCCAGGTAATGGGCGAGCGCGGCCTGCGGGATGGTACCGACCGGCTGGCCAAAGATATCGCGCTGCTTGTCGATGCCCCCGCGCAGCCCATCCGGGACCACCACATAGCCGCAGGCGATGGACGGCGAAATCACGGTGGAAAAAGTACCAAGCAGCACGGTGCGCTCTGGGGCGAGCGCGGCGAGTGCCGGCAGCGGCTGCCCTACGTAGCGCAATTCGGAATCGAAGTCATCCTCGATGAGTAAGGCCTCGTTGTCGCGGGCCCAAGCAACGAGTTCAGCGCGGCGTTCGGCCGGCAGCGAGGCGCCGTACGGATACTGGTGGCTGGGAGTGACGATGAGCGCGTCGAGGTCGGTGGCTGGAACGGTAACGCCGTCGGCATCGGTGGGCACGTTCATCAATTGATGGCCAAGCGCCTGCGGGATGCGCCGCAGGCTGGGATAACCGGGCGATTCGACGCCGACGCGCAGCGCGGTACCGAGCGTACGCAGCACTAAAGCGAGGCCATCGCGGGCCCCGGCGGTAACGACGATGCGGCGCGGATCTACCCGCAGCCCGCGCATGTAGCGCAGGTGGTTGGCGATGTGGTGGGGGAGTGGAGGGGCATCGGAAAGCGGCTGGGCGGCGGCATCGCGCCAGGCTGCGCGCCATTCGGGGGTGATGATGCCGGCGGTATCGGGCAGGCCGGGGGTCAGTTCCAAGAGGTCGGGTGTGGGAG
>NZ_JBEHFT010000030.1:0-25422 GCF_040225455.1 Corynebacterium sp. KPL2838
CCGCCTGACCTCAAACACAGAACTGAATACCGAGCCGAAAGCACAAACGGCTACACCACTACACGGGACTTGACCGGCAAGAACAATGTTTCCACCCATGTAACGATCAACGGTGCCAGAACGCATCACAGCTGCTGTAGGACTCGCTACCGCAAACACCCGCGTCCTTGAGCGTGCGCAGGGCATCGCTGCTATCTTCCCTGACTCTCCCGGCTTTCGCCCACATCATCCACCGGACCTACTTCCAGTGGAGGGACTTAAGTACCTATGACCTGCGCCGCCTCGCGCCGTGTTTAACTTGGTTGCATGCCAACCCTGACTCCAGCAAATGGGAACGGGGCGCCCCAGTAGAAGGTGTAGACGGCAAGTGGATCGGTCCCCACCGCCGCTTACTCATCACATTCATCGCACCGTTTGGCATCATGGGCTTAGGCTTTCGGCGCAGCGATACCCGCCTGCGCCTGTGCTACTTCAACCACGCGCCAGCGCTTCCGGATATCGAAGTTCCTCTCGCCCCAGTCCGTCTCTTTCCAGGCGCTCCTCCCCACGTCCTCATCGTAGAAAACAAACAAACCTTTCTAACGCTGCTCTCGCTTTCCGCCGCCTGCCGCCCACCATCGCCCTCCTCGGCTTCGGCACCGCCTCCCACCAACTCGACGCGCAGGACTGACTCCACCACACCGACATCCCCATAGAAAATTCAGTAGCTATAGTTCACTGGCGAGAGTGGTATAATGGGAAAATGTTCCTGTCTCAACTCAAGATCGAGGGAATTCGCGGGCTTGAAAATTTAGTCGCTAGCTTTACCCCAAATCTAAATGTTATTGTCGGGCCGAATAATTGCGGTAAATCCTCTCTGATTGACGCAATTCGTCTTGCTCTGTCACCAAGAGATTCAGTCCACCCCCGATGGATAAGTGAGGACGACTTCACTAGGACTAGCACTAGAAGCAGCATCCATCGCGCCTCAGCCTCTCTGGTTTTCGAAGGACTCTCAATAGAAGAAAAAGCTCGATATGTTGAGGCCCTTGGTAATGAGCTTGATACCGTAACGTTCGGTAAGAGATTTGAATTGGAGACCAATTCAGGGCGTATCCGTACAATACCCACAATCCAAGACCAACTCGTCGGATGGGACTCATTGCCCAATAGGAGCCTTGTCCACTACGTCTACATCGAACCACTGAGGGACGCCAAAAGAGAGTTCAAACACCATACGGGAACCCGATTGGCTAGAATCTTCCGCTTAGTCTCGGGTCACCCTGAGGCCGAGCAAGAACTAAAATCCCAAGTCCAAAAGCTAGAAAGACTATTATTGAGCGATGACGACGAAGAGGGCAATTCTTCGCTCGCAAGCCTTCCAATCAAAATCAATGAGGAGTTGTCCAAGCTCACACAATCCGAAAACTCCTCCATCACGATGCTAGTCAATGACCAAGATCTCTCGCGACTCATGAGAAGGTTTCGGCTCTCATTCCTTGAAAACGGTGAGTCATGGGAAATTGATGACGTTGGCCTTGGATACGCAAACCTGCTTTACCTAGCTACGCTCCTCCTTGAGTTAAGCAACCAACCAAAAGATGTTTTTAGCATTCTCCTCATTGAAGAACCCGAAGCTCATTTGCATCCAAAATTGCAAGAGACACTTGTGGATTTTCTTAAAGTGCACGCAGCTGAGAAGGATAACCTGCAAATTCTACTCACCACACATTCTCCTGTTATCGCAGCCAAGGCAGGTTGCCAGTCACTTTGTGGGCTAAACAAGGAAGGCCAAGAAACCATCTTCTGGCATGCAAATAGCCTCCAAAACAGTCAGGAAGAAAAAGCCAAGTTGAACAGGTTTTTCTTATCCCACCGCCCTGAAGCTATTTTCAGTAAGCATGTCTTACTAGTGGAAGGTACGGCCGAGGAGCTTCTCCTTCCTGCACTTTTCGAGGCATATATACGCGGGACTTCACCTGACAAATCAAGCAGCAAAAGAAGAATCCAACGTCTACGGGAGTCGCTGTGTATTTGTAGCGTGCAATCCGCGTCTTTCAGTCCGCACTGGAACCTTCTAAAGCTGTCGAGAAGTGGCATGACGCAAAGAAGACTTGCCGTACTTACTGATGCCGACTGGTCTGAGGACCAATGGGGACAAACGAGCCGGATCCGTAACGAGCCAATCAAGGCCACGGCGGGAGGAGCCCGCTTGGACAAACTAAGCCTTTCCAGAACAGGGTGGGACCATCAGTATCCCCAATTCGGAGGGTTTCTTTCCCACAGCACCTTCGAACATGAACTAATCATTCTTGCTCTAAGACTTCGATTTCTCGCGAACGACTCTCGCCTTCTAGATGCGATGAAAAATATTTTCCAGAACAATC
Organism: Corynebacterium sp. KPL2838; assembly: GCF_040225455.1. Taxonomy (NCBI): domain Bacteria; kingdom Bacillati; phylum Actinomycetota; class Actinomycetes; order Mycobacteriales; family Corynebacteriaceae; genus Corynebacterium; species Corynebacterium sp. KPL2838. The sequence goes on from NZ_JBEHFT010000030.1 coordinate 2,367, forward strand.
ACTGCCTTCTTTACAAAACCGCACTGTCCGCCTTTCGAGAGGGTGAAACACCTAAGAAGTGGGCAGAGCCAGACATTGTCGACAAAGGCGATGCCATTTGGAACCGCATAAGGAAATCGTCCCTCAAGAAAGCAAATTTCGCACAAGAACTCGCCTTCGAAATTTCTAACCGTGAGTTAGCCTTTGAAATGCTCCCGTCAGAACTCGAGAAGTTTGTAAACGCCCTCGTAACTGAAAACGATTGATCATGAACAAAATCGAACTGACCCCCGAACAGCAGGCCATCATTGACACAGACCAGCCTTTTTTCATCGATGCAGACCCAGGTTCTGGAAAAACATTCATCATTTCCGAGCACATAAAAAGAATGTTGAGCTCAGCCGGCGGGAAGCCATTTCTTCTATTGACTTTCACCAACACCGCTGTCAATTCTTTTCAAGCCAAGCTCACTAGCTACGAAACTTTTGATATTGAAGCTAACCGACGGCTGACACAGTCACGCGTCTTAACTTTTGATTCCTTCATTAATGCTTATCTAGCACGTCCTCTTGCGTCGTATCTTTGGCCTGACATTAAGTATAGATTTGTTCCATCTTTCGAACGGATTCCAAATTCGAGAATCCCAACCCCGTCAAATGGCAAATCTACCGTCAATATTCAGCATTTCGAACCCGACGGAACATACAAAGGCAATAAAAAATCGTTCAAACGGTGGGCTGAAGATCCGGGCTTCTCCAACGCTCTTGCCAACGCCTATCATCAAAAGTTTTGCGAAGGGGCCTGGTCGAGCAAACTCATCCGCTTTAAACTAAAGGAAATCTTAACTGGCAATATCGAATCCTCTGACGCTGCTAAAGCCGAAGAATTAACGAAACAGCTTTTAAAATTGATTGCGCTGCGCTTTCCGAGCATCTATATTGACGAAGCACAGGACTGTAACCGCTTCGAATGGTGCTTGGTGGACGAACTCCGGAGAAACAATGCCGATGTCTTCATTATTGGCGATAAAAAGCAGGCTATTTACGGTTTCAGAGATATATCAGCGCCCGCACCAGTTTTTGCACCGCTAGCTTCTCAAAAAAGCTTCGTCTTACGTCGCTCATTCCGTTCCAACAATGCAATATGTGATTTCGCTAACAAATTTCAAAAAACGGGGCTGCATTCAAAAATTTCCCCTTTAGAATTCCCATCCTCATCGCCGGCAGTCTCAATATTCACCTACTCGAATCCTGCAGAATACATCCAAAAGCTAAACTCATTAGACGGCAGCAGAAATATAATCCGAGATGGCTGGACCGTTCTGAGTCACAGAGCACAGACCCTTGATGACATATTTGGTGATATTCCAGCTTTCGGGCAAGAAAGAGATCCTGCCCATGAAGTTTATACGCAATTGCTCTCTTTGCAACACGCTTCTGACAACGTCAATGCTTCTCAAATCACTGTACTTATAGATTCGTTCCAGCGTCTCCTTCCATTGATGTGCATTAGACCTAATCCTAAAAGTAATGAAGGCGAGTATCTATTGGCGAAAGGCGAGGGTGAGCTGTCCCGTGTTCTTGCAACCCAGGCCATCTGCAATACGGACGGGCTTATACGAGAATTGTCTCGCATAGATTTCGAAGCATGGCTGCAGGAAAGTGTGCTCGCTAAGCTTCATCTTAATGGCGTTCTAATGGGCATGCCTGACGTCTTTGTCAACCGATACGGTCAGGAGTTCCCGTCCTTGACGAAGAGGCTATGGAGCCAGCCACCAGAGAAAAAGCTTGGGACGCTTGATGTCAAGTATAGAGGCACAATTCACAGTGTAAAGGGGCTCGAATTTCCAAAAGTGTCGGTCGTTATCGATTCTTGGCGGCCGCCCGGGGAAGATTCTCTTCTTACGAAAGTACTGAAGCATCGAGATACACCGGGATCCGATGAAACCCTCAACGTCGCCTACGTCGGAATCACCAGGGCAATCCATCAAGTTAACATCGCGTTCAAAATCGATTCTCAAAACTACCACGAGAATACGTTCCGCGAAGAGCTTGAAATGGCCGGCCTAGACCAATACCTTCAATCCACCTAGAATCGGCATAGTGCCAATTTCAGAATACTGAAGCGTCTTGTGTCTGGAGCACCGTTACGACCTACGTGGATGGTCTGGGCGAAAAGTGCTCACTACTGTTTTCCGTGGACGTCAAAGTCCAAAACTTCGTGAAACCGTTTGGTTCCATCAATGCGCCCCTACAAGGTAGCGTTTCAGACTCCCTCACCGACATCTGCGGGAATTGGGTGTCAATTAGTTCAATCTGGGCTGAGACGACTAACGGCCCAGGTAACACCGTGGTAAACTTTCATGACACTTTTGACTGCCCGAACATGGGCCTGACCGGTTGTGTCCTTTATTGTGGTGTATCTGTAGCCCGCGGTAAGCCTCGTGCCGGTGCACAATAAGGCGATTATCGTGGCTACCTTTCGAATCAACTTTTACCTATCCTCGAAAGGAAGTTACCCGCAAGCTAAATGCAAAAATAGATGGCCACCTGGTCTATTACTTTGGTGATAGAGCAGCTAACGCTAGTGCTGGAAGAAGATAATTACCGCAACGGGACGTATCCGAAACCGTAGATTCTAATTGCGGACCTGATCCTTCGACGTATCTAATTTCTGGGGGTCAGGCCCGTGCGATTCTCTATACGGCAGCCGAATCCACCAGAATTAGCTGGATATCGCTAATGGCCCAGATCATGAAATTGAAGGCTACCACCCAGAAGATCGCCATCCAGCTACGCCAGCGCAGGTAGCGGCGCAGTTTGCGCACCATAATGATCGCGCAGCCGATCATGCCCAGCAGTGGGATGATCATGGTGGAGATGGCAAAGAAGTTTCTTTGGCCCTCGGTACACAGCCAGCTTGCGGTGTCGTCCTCGCACAGGGGGCCGCCGGTAAGGCGCGAAAAGAGTGCGACGCCGAAGCCATATAGCGCGGAGATGACCAGCACGGACACCATGTACCAGATGGCTTGGCGGGTAGAGCGCCGGTTGGCGGCGGCGACCTCGACGGGATCGGGCTCGTCTGCCAAATCATCGAAGCTCTGCGGCTCGGGTCGGCGCAGGTTGGCATAATCGGCGTCGGTGGTTAGGTCGTTTTCGGGGTGCTCTGGGTGCGAGCTCATGGATCCAAGCCTAGTCGGTCGCGGGGTGAATGAGTACCGGTACGCGAATATGAGGGAGCAACTCGGTTGCTGTGGAACCCAAAAAGACCCGCGCGATGGGGCCTTGTGGGGCAGAGGCCATCAACATTAGATCGCCCTTTTTCCACTTGAGCGAATCAACGGCACCGGACCACCCGGCGCCAGAGCCGATCTCGGAGGTGACCTCAACCTCCGGGTAGGCATCTTGGATGTGGTCGCGGGCCCGGTCGAGCATCGCTAACGAATCCTCGTGCCACTCCGCGGTGAGCTTGAGCGCAATATCGCTTTTATCCTTCGACGGGGAATGCAGCAGGTCATCCGCCGAGAAGGCCAAGATGCGCAGAGGCAAATCCCAGCGATCCGCCAGCGCGGCTGCGCCCAATAATTCCCTATCCGCGCGCTCACCGCGCTCCGTAATGACAAAATTAAAACGGGTCACGCCGTGTTTCGATAATTTGGCCTTGCGCGGGATAAGCCCTAAGGATAGTGGCGAGTAGTGCAGGAGGGTATCCGCGGTGGAACCGGGGAAAAAGCGGCCCTTGGGTGCGGCCTGGTTGGGGCCTAACAGGATGATATCGGCCTGAAAATCCTGGGCCATCTCAGTAAGGAGCTGGGGGCGGGAGGGGCCATCGACAAGCACGGAGGGCGTATCGTTCCAGTACTTTTCCGGGATACCTGCCTCCGTCAGGGCCGCAGCGGTGGCTGCCGCGCATGCTTGCTTCTGCTCTTTAAACCACTTCTTGTATTTCCCGCCCAGCTTGGACAAAGACGTCGTGGTCCAAGGCTGGAAAACCGTGGAAATAACGCGCACCTCAATCACCGCGGTGCGTGATAGCCAGGCGGCGAATTCGAGGGGTTCGGTGCCGGAAGAGGAAGGACTCCAGGAAATGAGGATGCGCAACGGCTCTTCGGCCGAGCCCTTGTGCAGGGTCGGCAGCAGAGGTTGGTGAGATTTTTTGCCCATAGAAAGAATATGTATGCGAAAGCTTAGTGAGTACTAAAGCTCATTATCGTCTGTTGTGGCCGCAAAACTAAAATTGCATGCGGCCGTGGGCGTGCTACTCGCTATCCATAGTGGGGCGGTAGACATCCGCAAGCTTGGAAATGACCGCACCCATCTCGCGCGCAGTGTCCAAGTCCTCGGGCTCGAGCCATCGCATAATTTCCGCAAGTGCAGCGGCGCGCTGCCCGGAAACGATGGACAATTCGGACTCGCCCAGCTGGGTGAGCGCTACCAGCACCCCGCGGCGATCTTCTTCATCGCGGTGTCGTTCCACAAACCCGCGGCGCTCTAGTTGGTAGAGCGCGTTGGACGCGGTGGGCATGCGGATAAGCTCCGCCTGGGCAATGGTGGATACGCGGGAAGGCCCGCGCAAGCGCAACTGGTTCATGATGGAGACCTGCGAGGTAGTCAGCGATGAACCCTCTGCGGTGCGCTGGAAAATAAGAATTAACTTATTGAGCGCCGGTTGGATATCCCGGGCTACCTCTACCGCGTCCTCGTAATCGGACGGGGACTTCGTTGGGTCCGTCTCATCATGGTGTTGCGTCATAAAACTAAATTCTATCGTGCACTACCGCCTGGCGGTAGTATCGCGACGAAAAAATTAGCTTCCCTTAATAAAATCTTCCAGCTCGTTGCGCGCGACATCGTCAGCCTTCTGTACTGGAGGGGACTTCATCAGGTAGGAGGAGGCGGAAAGTACCGGTCCGGCTACCTTGCGGTCCAAGGCGATCTTGGCGGCGCGAACGGCATCGATAATGATGCCAGCGGAGTTAGGGGAATCCCAGACCTCGAGCTTGTACTCCAGGTTCAGCGGGACCTCGCCGAATGCGGAACCCTCCAAGCGGACATACGCCCACTTGCGGTCATCCAGCCACTCCACATAGTCCGACGGGCCGATGTGGACGTTGCGGTCTGCGCGCTTGCCAGCGATAGGGGAATTGTGCACGTTGGAGGTCACAGACTGGGTCTTAGAAATCTTCTTAGACTCCAGGCGCTCGCGCTCCAGCATGTTCTTAAAGTCCATGTTGCCGCCCACGTTGAGCTGCATCGTGCGGTCCAAGCGCACGCCGCGGTCTTCAAAAAGCTTTGCCATAACGCGGTGGGTAATGGTGGCACCAACCTGGGACTTGATGTCATCGCCCACGATGGGCAGGCCTGCGTCCTCAAATTTCTTGGCCCACTCTGGGTCAGAAGCAATGAAGACCGGCAGGGCATTCACGAACGCGCAACCAGCGTCGATGGCGGCCTGGGCGTAGAACTTATCTGCTTCTTCGGAACCAACCGGCAGGTAGGAAACAACGACCTCGGCACCGGCCTCGCGGAGGGCGGCTGCGACATCGGCAGGAGCTTCGTCCGATTCCGTGATGGACTCCTGGTAGTAGCGGCCCAGGCCATCCATGGTGGGGCCGCGCTGAACGGTGACGCCTAGGTCTGGGACGTCTGCGATGGTGATGGTGCAGTTGCGGGAGCTGCGGGTAGCCTCCGCAAGATCCTTGCCCACCTTGTCCCCATCGACATCGAAGGCCGCGACGAATTCAATATCGCCGACGTGGTAAGGCCCGAACTGGGTGTGCATCAGGCCAGGAATATTTTCCTCCGCTGCGGCGTTGCGATAAAACTCCACGCCTTGAATAAGGGACGTGGCGCAATTGCCGACGCCGACGATGGCGACCTTTACTTTGTCAGACACACTATGCTCCTTTATTAATTCGTTGCTGTGTGGTGCCTGCGCAACGTTAGGCCAGAAATTATGCCTGGTGGTAGCACGACGGCATATGGATCGATCAAGAAGAGGAAATTAAGATAATGCGGGTGAATTCCGTTGCCTTCAAGCACGAACTTTCCCACGAGTGGGAACGCACCCAACACGTCCGCGAATACCGCGCCGGGCACCTGAGGCGCGACGAGGTCTGCGATGCGGACTTCCTCCTCCGGGCCGCCGCTGAGCACCACGGCCGCACCATGGATAAGCCCTGCCCGGTCTGCGGGGAGGACCTGCGCCTGACCCGGTGGGTGTACGGCGAGAGCCTGGGCCGGCGCGCCGGGAGCGCCCGCAGCGAGAAAGAAATAGCGGAATTTGTCGGCGAAGGCCTGGAATTTACCGTGCATGAGGTGGAGGTCTGCCGGCACTGCCGCTGGAATCATTTATTGCGTTCTGCAACGGCTTTTAACGCGTGTTAGTTTTCGGCGCACCGCCTTAGGCAGTAAGCTGCAATTATTTAGTTTGTTACCAGGGATGAATGAGGACACGAATCAGTGACCGAGAAGGAATCTACTGGCGAGTCCACTAAGGTGGACCGCCGCAAAGAAGGCGAAGAACCCCAAAAGCGCCGCATCTGGCCGTGGGTCGTTGTGGCCCTCCTATTGGTTTTTGTGGCACTGCCTGCAGGCCTTTTTGCGTATGCCTATTCGCAGTACACCGTTCCGGAGCCCAAAGAGCTGGCCAATAACCAGGTCTCTACCATCTATGCCTCCGATAACGACACCCAGTTGGCGCGTTTGGTTCCGCCGGAAGGCAACCGTACGCACGTGACCTTGGATGAGGTCCCCGTCTTTGTGCAGGACTCCGTGCTCGCCGCAGAGGACCGCGACTTCTGGGATAACTCCGGCTTTTCCTTCACCGGTTTGGGCCGCGCGGTACTGGGTAAGGTCACCGGCAATGACACCGCCGGTGGTGGTTCCACGATTACCCAGCAGTACGTGAAAAACACCCTGGTGGGCAACGAATACTCTTACGTGCGCAAGGCGCGCGAGCTCATCTACTCCATCAAGATGACCAACGAGTGGGAAAAAGAGGACATCCTCAACGCCTACCTGAATACGGTCTACTTCGGCCGCAATGCCTACGGCATCCAGGCCGCATCCAACGCCTACTTTGATAAGGACGCCAAGGACCTCACCCCCGAGGAAGGCGCCATGCTCGCCGGCCTCATTCAGTCCCCGTCTGGCCTAGACCCCCGCGTGAACCAGGAGGGTTCCGAAAGCCGCTGGAACTACGTGCTTGACGGCCTCGTGGACATGGGCGATCTCAGCAAGGAAGAGCGCGATGGAATGGTCTTCCCAGAGACCCGCGATCCCGCTGAGTACTCGGCATACACGGAAGCCCCAGGCGCGAATGGCCACATTAAGGATCAGGTCATCCGCGAGCTCGAGGACGTAGGAATTACGGAAAACCAGGTCTCCACCGGCGGCCTGCGCATTACCACCACCATCGATATGAACGTGCAAAACAACACGATTCAGGCAGTCGATGACCAGCTGGCGCCGCTGCAAGAAGACGCGCGCGCGGCCTCTGTGACCATCGACCCGAAGACGGGTGCGGTGCGCGGTTACTTTGGCGGGCATGATTCCAACGGTTGGGACTACGCCAACTCCCCGCTGCAGACCGGTTCGACCTTCAAGATTATGGCGCTCGCCGCTGCGCTGCAGCAGGGCATTAGCTTGGATACCAACTACTCCTCGGCGCCGTACCAGCTGCCGGGCTCCGATCTGGTTACCAACGTGGGCGGCGGCTGTGGCGTCTGCGACCTGCGCGAGGCCACCAAGCAGTCCCTGAACACCTCTTACCTGCGCCTGCAGAGCGATCTGAAAAATGGCACCCAGGACACCGCGGATATGGCCCACGCCTTGGGCGTTGCCCGCTCGTTGCCGGGCATCGAAGAGACGCTGACTGAAAACGGCAAGCAGCCTTTTGAAGGCGTGGTCTTGGGTCAGTACCAGTCCCGTCCGCTGGACATGGCAACCGCGATGTCCACCCTCGCGAACCAGGGCGTCTGGCACAACCCGCACTTTGTGCAGCGCGTAGAAAATGCCGCCGGGGAAGTTCTGTATGAACACCCAACCGATGAGGGCGAGCGCCGCGTTTCCGCGAATGTGGCCAATAACGTTCTTGAGGCCATGGCGCCGGTAGCGGCATGGTCCAATGGCTCGCTGGCTGGCGGCCGCACTTCGGCTTCCAAGACCGGTACGACCCAGCTGGGCGATTCCGGAACCAACAAGGACACCTGGATGGTTGGTGCCACCCCGCAGCTTGCTACCTCCGTGTGGGTCGGTACCGCGGACAACACCTCGGCCATCTTCGACCAGTACGGCGGAATCATGTACGGTGCCGGCGCGCCAACCAAGATCTGGAAGTCCGTATTGGATAACTCCTTGGCGGATCAGGAATTCCAGCAATTCCCCTCGGCTTACCCCGTTCGCTTCGGCACGGTATCTGCCGGCGGTGGTGCCCCGGCCTATAACCCAGGCGGCGGTTCCGGTGGGCAGGGTACACAGAACTACACTGGCCCAGCCCAGGACGGCGCCCCAGAAGAAGAGGCCAGTCCAGCACCTGCCGAGACCCCAGATGCGGGTCACGATGCCCCGCCGCAGCCGCCTGAGAACCAGGGCGGCAATAACGGAAACGGCGGCAACCGGGGCAATGGCGGCGGTAATAATGAGCCGGCCCGGCCTGAGGCCCCGTCTTTAGATGACTTCTTCGGCCGCGAAGGCGGCCTGGCTGACCTCTTAGGCTAAGCAAGGAGCGGTACGCGTGAGCCACGATCAGCGCATGTCCGCCGCAGACGAACCGATGGCGCGCGGCGTCATCGAGTTCCTGGGCGGGCCAAGGGGGCGCTTTGCCCGGGATGGCCACACACAGTGGTGGACCCCTCTGCGCGCGCTGATCGCAGTAGCCTGGGTTTTCTTGGCCGGCGGGTTCTTATCCAAGGCGAATTGCGCTGGTGGCACCCGCGGCGAAGACGGCACCATCAACCTGGATTGGTCCGCAAACCGCCAGTACACCTCCTTTTGCTATAACGACATCGTCCCGCTGTATGAAGGCCGCGGCCTCGATCAACCGGGCTTTCCCTACGCCTTTTCCTGGCAGGAAGATGGCCTGATCCGCTATATGGAATACCCGGTATTGGCGGGCATGTTCCAGGGCCTGATGGGCTGGATTGCGCGCCATACCTATGGCCTCGTGGAGTGGGCCGGTGTGCCTGCCGCTGGCTGGTACTTTGGGCTCACCGCCTTGGTCATGGCATGCATCTGGGTCGGCGTCATCTACATGGTCTACCTCTTGGTGGGAAACCGCACGTGGGACACCATTTTGGTGGCCGCCAGCCCGCTGATTATCATCCATGCCTTTAGCAATTGGGATATACCTGCCATCGCCTTCGCCGTCGGCGCGCTGCTGGCCATTAGCCGCCACCGCCCCTGGCTCGCTGGCATCCTCATTGGCCTTGGCACCGCATTCAAATTGTGGCCGATATTTTTGCTGGGCGCGTTTTTCGTCCTTGCCTGGCGCAATCGCCGCTGGGACGCTTTTGCAAAGGTCGCCGTCGCTACGGCCGCCGCGTGGCTTGCGGTCAACCTTCCCATCGCCCTGAAATACCCGGCCGCCTGGGCGGAATTTTTCCGTTTGAACCAAGAACGCGGTGCGGAATGGACCACCCTGTATGCCCTGATTAGCCGGAATCTGGGTATTTCTTTCAGCCAGGACTTTTTAAATACCTTCTCCCTCGTGGCGTTCATCCTTTTATGCGCAGGTATTGCCCTGGCCGGCTGGCGCAGCCCGCTTAACCCGCGGGTAGCGGAATTGGTATTCCTCATCGTCGCGGCGTTCCTGCTGGTCAATAAGGTATGGTCCCCGCAGTATTCGCTCTGGCTGGTGGTTCCGGCGGCCTTGGCCGTGCCGCGTTGGCGGTTGGTTCTGGGCTGGGCGCTTGCCGATGCCCTCGTATGGCCCCTGCTCATGTGGCACATGCTGGGCATCGATAATAAGGGCATTCCACACGAGCTCTTGGACGTGGCAATCCTCGTGCGCGATGGCTTCATCATTGCGATGGCGGTGATTGTGCTGCGGCAAATGTGGAATAGAACGGAAGATAAAGTGCGTGCGGCGCATATGGGCCGCGACCCAGTGGTGGGAGTATTTCAATGATTGTGACATTAATCGGCATGGTGTCGATCTTGTTGGGCTTTATCTGCGTCATGGCGGCCTTTTGGTTGTTTCATAACAGGGAAGATAAGCGCGGGCCCATCATCTTGGGCATCCTTGCCATCGTTTTCCTCACCATCATCCCCGCGACGGGAGCTATCTTTTTCGCCGCCACCACGACGGGATAGATTTCTTTTCGCCGGTCATATGCGGTACTGTGGTGGGGTTGCTTGACGCAACGTACCCTCCTGCTGCATCCGCAAAGGTGATGCAGCCGAAAACGACTAGACCATAGGAGGTGATGAGGTCCGTGCGTCACTACGAAGTCATGATCATTCTGGATCCTAATCAGGATGAGCGCACCGTAACCCCGTCCCTAGATAAGTACCTCGACATCGTCCGCAAGGACGGCGGCAAGGTTGAGAACCTCGATGTATGGGGCAAGCGTCGCCTTGCATACCCCATCGAGAAGAAGGAAGAGGGCATTTACGCCGTCGTTAACCTGGAGTGCGAGCACCCTTCGGTTTCCGAGCTCGACCGTCGCCTGAACCTTAACGACACCATCCTGCGTACCAAGGTTCTGCGCACCGACAGCAAGTAGCGGATACTGGGATCGAGCACAATCCACGTAACCGATAAGGAGTAAAGACATGGCACAGGGAGATACCAATATTACGGTGGTGGGCAACATAGTTGCTGACCCGGAGCTTCGCTTCACCCCAGCGGGTGCGGCAGTAGCTAACTTCCGCGTCGCCTCCACGCCTCGTCGCTATAATTCGCAGACGAACCAGTGGGAAGACGGCGAAGCTATGTTCCTGACCTGCAACGTATGGCGCCAAGCAGCCGAGAACGTCGCCGAGACCCTGACCAAGGGTATGCGCATCATCGTTACCGGCCGCTTGAAGCAGCGTTCCTTCCAGACCCGCGAGGGTGAAAACCGCACCGTGTTTGAGATCGACGTCGATGAGGTCGGTCCGTCGCTCCGCTACGCCACCGCACAGGTAAACCGCAATCCCCGTGAGGGTGGCGGCAACTATGGCGGCGGCCAGCAGCAGCGCTCGAATAACAATAATCAGGGCGGCTTTGGAGGACAGCAACAGCAGCAGTCGCAGCAGCAGAACCAGGCTCCTGCAGAGGATCCGTGGAACTCCGCACCGCCAGCTGGTGGTTTCGGAGGCGCTGATTCTGAACCCCCGTTCTAAGTCTGTTACCCGCAACTATTCAACTAACTCAATTGAAAGGCAGGGATCATGAAGCTGATCCTCACCGCTGCCGTTGAGAACCTCGGCGCCGCTGGCGAAATTGTTGAGGTTAAGGACGGCTACGGACGTAACTACCTGCTTCCCCGCGGCTTGGCCATCGTGGCTTCCCGCGGCGCTGAGAAGCAGATTGAGGGCATCAAGCGCGCCCAGGAAGCTCGCGAAATTCGCGACCTGGACCACGCACGCGAGGTCCGCAACCAGCTTGAGCAGCTGACGAACGTTGAGGTCAAGGTTAAGACCTCCACTTCCGGCAAGCTCTTCGGTTCCGTTAACGCAGAAGACATTGTCAAGGCCGTCTCCAAGGCCGGTGGCCCTAACTTGGATAAGCGTATCGTTGATATGCCCAAGGGCCTGGTCAAGAAGACCGGCAACTACCAGGTCGAGCTGAAGCTGCACGCTGACGTGCTCGGCAAGGTGAACTTCTCGGTCGTCGCTGCTTAAGCAGCGCTCGACGGTCCACAGACCCAAAGACAACAGCACGGCTTAAGGCCCCAAGAATTCTCTATGTGAGGTGGAGAATTCCTGGGGCCTTTTGCCTACCCAACTGGCCTGTGGATAACTGTGAAAATCTGTGGATGAATGTGGAATTCAGGGTACGGGCTCACCAAGATTTTTGCACGACTTTACCGCTGGTCACGGCCTATTTTCCGCCACTGTGTGGGAATTTTCACACTTCGAAATAATCGCCCTGACCAGCGGTTATTATCGTTGCAGGTCACAGTGATGCCAAGTTATCCACAGTCGTGACCTCGGCAAATGAAATGCAACGATCGGCCTACCAGGTAATTCCACAAGCACCTGTGCATAACTGTGGGAGTTATGCCCAGGCAGGTAGTGTCCGGGAGCTCGTCTACACTTGGACAGCGTTACGCAAGGTCTCTTTACGGACACCAAGGGGGACACATGACCAACGCGAGCTTCGATGATGAACAGCTTCCGCCGGAACCACCGGCGCCGGATAATGCCGTAGCGCGCCGGCCGCGGTACCAACAGGATCAACCGCAGCGCTACGAGGAGTATCGCCAGCCGCCGTCGGACCGGGAAGCAGAGCAGGGCGTATTGGGCGCTATGCTGCTCAGCCCCAATACGGTCATGGAGGTAATTGAAGAGCTCGAACCCGATGACTTCTATTATCCGGCCCACGCCTTAATTTATGGTGCCATGCTGGACCTCTACGCGGCGGGGCAAGACATCGACCCCCTTATCCTTTCCTCGCGGCTGGATAGGTTTAATAACCTCGAACGCGTTGGTGGTGCGCCCTACTTACACACCCTTTTGGCTACCGTTCCCACCGCGGCCAATGCCCGCTATTACGCGGAAATCGTGGCGGAAAAGGCCGTCCTGCGTCGACTTGTGGATGCCGGTACGCGCGTGGTCCAACTGGGCTTTTCGGGCACGGAGGATGCTGAGATCGAATCGGTGATCGACCGAGCCCAGCAGGAAGTATTTGCCATCGCCCAGCGCAAGACCGCTGAGGACTACCGCGTGCTGGGTGATCTGATTGATCCCACCATTGATGAGTTGGCGGCACTACAGCAGGCGGGCGGCGTTGAATTGGGCGTGCCCACAGGCTTCATTGACTTGGATAAGCTCACCAATGGCTTGCACGCAGGCCAGATGATCATCGTGGCGGCGCGACCCGGTGTGGGTAAGTCCACGCTAGCGATGGATTTCATTCGCTCGTGCTCTCTGCAGCACGGCAAGTCCTCCGTCATTTTTTCCTTGGAAATGTCAGCCTCGGAGATCGTGATGCGCCTGCTCTCCGCGGAATCCGAGGTCAAGCTCACCGATATGCGCAGTGGTGGCGTCTCCACGGAGGATTGGGCGAAGATCGATGACACGCTTAACCGGATTCAAGATGCGCCGCTATTCATTGATGATTCCCCGAACCTCACGATGATGGAGATCCGTTCGAAAGCCCGCCGGCTCAAGCAGCAGCATGGCCTCGACCTCATTGTTTTGGACTATCTCCAGCTGATGTCTTCGGGTAAAAAGGTGGAGTCGCGCCAGCAAGAGGTCTCGGAGTTCTCGCGCCAGCTCAAGCTATTGGCCAAGGAACTTGAGGTGCCGGTGATTGCCATTTCGCAGCTGAACCGTGGACCTGAAGCCCGTAATGACAAGAAGCCGCAATTGGCTGACCTGCGTGAGTCCGGTTCCTTGGAGCAGGACGCCGATATGGTGATGCTGCTGTACCGCCCAGACTCGCAAGACCGCGATAACGAGCGAGCCGGAGAAGCGGATATTATTTTGGCCAAGCACCGCGGCGGGCCCATTGACACGGTTCAGGTGGCCCACCAGCTGCACTACTCCAAGTTCGTCAACATGGCGCACGGATAAAGGGCTTATAGGTCCACGACGGCCGCGGGGTCCCCTAAGCGGGGACCCAGAATTACCAGCACGATAAAGACCGCGGCCGCGACCAAGGAAAGCCACCGCCATACCGGGAAGAAGCGTTGCCCGCCCCAGTGGGCGATCGCTGCACCGATGAGCGCGCCGAGGGTATTAAAGAGCAGATCATCGATATCTGTGCGGCCTAGAGCGAAAACATATTGGGCCGTCTCCAGGGTTAAACTCAGCGCGAATCCCCAGGCAGCCGATACCTTCACGGAACGGCACAGCGTGAATATCAAAAGCCCGAAGGGGATGAAGAAGGCGGTATTGCCGGCGTATTCGAAAAGCGGCGCAAACCAACTATTGCCGGAAAATTCATCGAGGGGAACTAAATGGAGCTCGCGGACGCGCTGGTTTTCGGGCTTCCACAGGTAACCAATCTGGAAGAAAGCTTTCAGGGTGGTCAGCGCCACCATGACGCCAATCCACGCGCTAAGGGCAAATTTATCGAGCAAGGGCCTCACCCTTAAGCTCAGGCAAAGTAAATGCAGCTGCGGCGGCGATGGCGAAGGCAGCCGCAAAGAGCACGAAAAGGAATCCAGCGCCGGTCGCCGCGATCAGTGGCGGCACAACGAGCGGTGCGACGATGGAGGCGATGCGACCAAAACCGGCGGCGGCACCTGTACCGCGACCGCGCAGCGCGGTGGGGTAGAGCTCCGGACCAATCGCATAAAGGGCACCCCAGGCGCCGAGGTTGAAGAAGGACAATAGGCACCCGGCGATGATGATGAAGACCTCGGAGTTTGCGGTGCCATAGAGCCTAGCCGAGACGGCGGAGCCGACCAAGAACACGGCAAGGGTGACTCGCCGGCCCCAGACCTCAATGAGCCAGGCGGCGGTGGCGTAGCCCGGTAGCTGTGCCAAGGTAATGATGAGGGTGAAGCTGAAAGACTTTACGAGCGAGAAACCATCGGCCACCAGCAGGGACGGGATCCAGATGAAGGCGCCGTAATAGGAGAAATTGACGCAAAACCAAATGGTCCACAGGGCCGCCGTGCGGCGGCGCAAACCCCGACCCCAAATGGAGGTCCCGGTGGAAGCAGTGGGTTCTGGGTGGACATCGTCAAGCGGCTGGCCCGCGGCGGCCTCCTCGAAGGACGCCACAACCTCTTCGGCCTCCTCGTGGCGGCCCTTGGATTCGAGGAAGCGCACCGATTCCGGCAAGCCTAGGCGCACGTAGACCGAATAAGCGGCGGGGATGAGACCCACGGCAAAGCCCCAGCGCCAGCCGTTTTCGCCGGCGCCCACGATGAAGGTGCCGATGAGCGCGGCGAGGATCCAGCCGAGCGCCCAGAAGGCCTCGAGGAGGACTACCATGCGCCCGCGGATGCGGCGCGGTGAGAATTCGGAGATGAGCGTGGAGGCGACCGGTAGCTCAGCGCCCAATCCCAGCCCGACGATGAAGCGGAAGACAATAAGTATGGCCAGTCCGCTGGCCAGGGCAGAGGCGCCGGTGGCCAGGCCGTAGACCAAGAGGGTGAGGGAGAAGACGTGGCGGCGGCCGTATTTATCCGCAAGGAGTCCGCCAAATGTGGCGCCTAGCGCCATGCCGAGGAAGCCAGCGGAGGCGAGCCAGGAGGTTTGGGTGCTGCTCAAATCCCAATGCACGGCCAGGGCGGCCATGATGAAGGAAATGAGCCCCACATCCATAGCATCGAGCGCCCACCCTAGGCCGGAGCCTAGGAGCAGGCGCTTGTGTTTGCTGGTGACCGGGAGCCGGTCTAATCGTTCATTGCGGCTGAGCATGCGCTAATCATAGCGCTGGCTAGAAAATTTCCGGAGACGCAGGGAATTGGAGACGACGAATACGGAGCTCAATGCCATTGCAATGCCGGCAAATAGCGGGTTGAGCAGGCCAAAGGCTGCCACGGGGATGAGAATAATATTGTAGGCAAAGGCCCAGAACAGGTTGCCCTTAATGATCTGCAGCGTGCGGCGGGAAAGGCGAATAGCATCGGCCGCGGACCGCAGGTCCCCATTCATCAACGTGATATCGGAGGCCTCGATGGCAACGTCGGTACCGGCGCCCATCGCCAAGCCAAGGTCCGCCTGGGCCAAGGCCGCGGCATCGTTGACGCCGTCACCAACCATCGCCACATTGTGCCCCTCGGACTGGAGCTTCTTGATGACGTCGACCTTTTCCTCCGGAACCACGCCGGCTGTGACCTCGGTGATGCCAACTTCCTCTGCCACGCGCTTGGCCGCGCCCTCATTATCGCCGGTCAGCAGGTGCGGGGTTAGGCCCAGCTGCTTCATCTGCTCTACGGCCTCAGCGGAGGTGGGCTTGACGGTGTCCCGGACCTCAATGAGCCCAGCGAGCTCATCGTCGAGGTACACCGCCACTGGGGTAGCGCCCGCGCCCTCTGCCTTGCGGAAGGCCTCAGCGTACTGGCCTAGGTCCCCACGCGGCTTGCCGACGCCCACGCGGACCCCATCCACCGTTGCTTCCACGCCAGCGGTGCTGGTGGAAAAGTCGGTGCCGGGCTCCACGTCGCGCTCGCGCGCAATGGCCTGGGCGATGGGGTGTTCGGAGTTCCGCTCGACGGCGGCTGCGTACTCGAGGACATCGCCATGCACGGCCGTAACGGACATTTCACCAGCGGTAACCGTGCCGGTTTTATCCATCACGATGGTATCGACCTGCTTTGTGGACTCGAGAATCTCCGGGCCCTTAATAAGCAGGCCTAGCTGGGCGCCGCGCCCAGTGCCGACCAAGATGGCGGTCGGGGTGGCAAGGCCCAGCGCGCAGGGGCAGGCGATGATCAGCACGGAGACAGCGGCGATAAACGCCGGTGCCACACCGCCAAAGATGAGGTGTACCAGCAGCGTGAGGACGGAAATTCCGATTACTACCGGGACGAAGACCTGCGCGATGCGGTCCACCAAGCGCTGCACGGGCGCCTTGGATGCCTGTGCGTTGGTAACCAAGGTGGCCATTTGGGAAAGGACCGTGTCCTCGCCCACCTGGGTGGCCTTGACCTCCAACTTGCCGGAAGCGTTAATGGTGGCGCCGGTAACGGTATCGCCCACGCCCACTTCTTCCGGGACGGATTCACCGGTGATCATGGAAGCGTCCACGGCAGAATTGCCGGAGACGACCTCACCATCGGTGGCAATCTTTTCGCCCGGTCGTACAACGAAGACATCGCCCACCTGCAATTGGGAGATGGGGATGCGCGATTCCTTGCCATCCCGCAGCACGGAGGCTTCCTTCGCGCCCATGGACAGCAGGGTGCGCAGCGCCTCGGAAGATTGTCCCTTGGCCTTGACCTCGAACCAGCGGCCGAGGAGCAGGAAGGTAATGACCATTCCCACAGATTCAAAGTAGATATGGTCCATGTCGGCGGAGCTGGAGGACCACGACATACTCATCGTCATGCCGGGCTCGCCGGCGTTGCCGAAGAACAGTGCATACAGGGACCACAGGTACGCGGCCGAGGTACCCATGGAAATCAAGGTGTCCATGGTGAACGAGCCGTGCTTCAGGTTGGTCCACGTAGCGGAGTGGAAGGGGGCGCCACCAAAGATGAAGACGATGGTGGCTAGCATGGCGCAGGCCCACTGCCAGTTCTGGAACTGCAGGGCGGGCACCATGGAGATGACCATGATGGGGGCGGACAATACTGCCGAGATGATGGTGCGCCGCAACAGGCTCTGCTGTTCTGCAGCGCGGGCATCATCAACCGGCGTGTCTTCTGCGTCTGCGTCCCCGCCCTGGTCTGCGTCATCGTTGCCAGACATATCAAAGGCGCTGTATCCAGCGCCTTCCACGACCTTGATCAGATCCGCGGGCGTAGAAGTCTCCGGATCGAACTCAATAGAGGCGGATTCGGTGGCGAAGTTAACGCTCGCCTCCACGCCGTCTACCTTGTTGAGCTTGCGTTCTACCCGGGAAGAGCAGGACGTGCAGGTCATGCCCGAGACCCCGAGATCAACGTGTGACATAGTATTCGCCTACTTAAGGGTGTATCCGGCTTCGGCTACGGCAGCTGCTACTTGTTCATCGGTGAAATCGCTACCGGAGACAGAGACTGCGCCAGTGGTGTGGTCCGCAGACACTTCCTCAACACCGGCGATTTCGCCTACCTCTTCGCGGATGGACATTTCACAGTGTCCGCAGCTCATTCCTTCTACGGTGTAGTTCTTCGTTGCCATGATAATCATCCTTTCTCGATTGCTTATGCTTCCATGCTATACCCCCTAGGGGTATCTGGCAAGGAAGAAATTTAGGTACGGTGGGGAATAAACCACAACGTAAAGGAGTTACAACGAGTATGGCTACTATCGACGTCACTGAAGAGAACTTTGAACAGACCGTAACCGGCGAAGGCATTACGCTTGTCGATGCCTGGGCGGACTGGTGCGGCCCATGTAAGCGCTTTGCTCCTGTCTACGAGAAGGCATCCGAGGAGCACACCGATGCTACCTTTGCCAAGCTGGACACCGAGGCAAACCAGGGCCTTGCATCCGCGCTGCAGATTCAGTCCATTCCTACCCTGATGATCTTCCGTGATGGCATCCTCGTATTCCGCGAGGCTGGCGCACTGCCGCCCGCAGCGCTGGAGGATCTGCTCAAGCAGGTCAAAGACCTGGACATGGCTGAGGTTCGCCGCCAGGTTGAAGAGCAGAACGCACAGCAGGCATAGAACCTGAATTTTCAGAGCTTCCACGGCGCTTTCTGGTGAGTATCGCTAAACTCGCTAGAAAGCGTCTTTTTTATGACCAAAGGAGATTGTGATGGCTAACCCCTTCAGCAAAGGCTGGAAGTACGTGATGAGTTCTCTCGATCAAAAGATTGATGAGAACGCCGATCCAAAGGTCCAAATCCAGCAGGCGGTCAAGGCCGCCAAGGAACAGCACCAAGAAATCTCGGATCATGCGGCAGAGATTATCGGGCACAAGTCTCAGTTGGAAATGCAGATGAACCGCCTGGTGAAGTCCCAGCAGGATTACCAGTCCCAAACCCAGCGCGCACTGGAGCTTGCGGATTCCGCCGAGGATCCACAGAAGGCGAATGAGTACAACCAAACCGCTGAGGTAGTGGCCTCTCAGCTCGTTGCGGTGGAGCAGGAACTAGAAGACGTCAAGCAGCAGCACGCGGCTGCGGAGCAGGCGGCTGAACAAGCCAAGAACCAGCAAAAACAATCCGAGGCCCGCCTTAAGGAGCAGCTGGCACAGGTGAGCCAGCTGGAAGCGCAGGCGGATCAGGCCGCGATGCAGGAAAAGAACGCGGAAGCGCTCGATTCCATGAACGAGCTCAAGCCCGATGATTCCGTGCCGAGCCTGGATTCCGTCCGCTCCAAGATTGAAAAGCGCTATGCCGATGCGCTTGGTGCACAAGAGTTGCAGCAGGCAACCGGTGGCGACCGCATGAGTGAGATTCAAGCGGCCGGCAACGACATGAAGGCCAGCGCGCGGCTAGATGCGCTGCGCGCCGATATGGCCAAGAAGAAGGAAATCGAATCCGGGGATTAATTCTCGCGGCGGATATTAATTAGCACGCCGCGGATTCCTGAGTGGAACCCATCGCGCAAGTTCACGCGCTGGGTTTCCGTCAGGGTGTATTCATGCAGGGTTTCGCAGGCGAACTGCAGCAGCGGGCGGTCGATTTCCGGCGGTAATCCGCCGCCAGACAGTAAGTGGGCTTGGTCGCGCTGCTCTGAGTTGGCGGCATTATCAAACCACCACGATGCGTACTGCTGGCCCACATCGAATGGGGACTGGAACCCGGCAGAGCTCCAGACCTCTTCTGGCAGCGGGACGTACTTCGAGCGCAGCTTGCGCCGCGGTGCCATCATTGACGGCTTCGGCGCAGGCTTTGGTGCTGCTTGATCGGTAGCCTCGGCCTCTTCGGCAGGGCCCTTCTCTGCTTCTGCAGAGGGCTTGTCTTGCTCTTGTGGGGTTGGGGTTGCGGCCTGCTGTGCGCTTTGAGGTGGCGCAGGCTTTGGGGCAGGCGCCGGCGTCGGCTTTTCCGGGGTGCCGAATGCGGTTTCCACCTCGGAGGGCTCCTCGCACTCGTCGCAGTGCTCGGCGCCTGGAAGCTCCTCTTCTGCTCCCTCTGCCTTCTGCGCTGCATCGCGGACCACTGGGGGAAGCGGGCCCTCGAGGACCTGCAGCTCCATGGAATCCGCGAAGTCCTCGCGTGGATCCAAAATGGTGGTGGAATCACACGTATGGCGCAGCGCTGCGGACATGGAATCCCAGCCAAACCCGTACAGGTGCACGCGGATGCCATTGTCCACGGCGGTCTGCGCGCCGGGAATCATGTCCGCGTCGCCGCTGACCAGCACAAAGTCGGTGAACTGGTTCTTCACGGCGGCCATGACCATATCGGCTACAAGCCGGGTGTCTACGCCCTTTTGGGTGCGTCGCTCGCCCCATTCAATAAGTTGTCCCGTGCGCAATTGCACGCCCTCGCAGGTGCGAAGGGCGCGTTGGTAGCGGTGCGGACCGGTATCCGGGATTCCGTCGTACCAGTATTGGCGCTGAATCGGGTTGCCTAATTGCTCCTCGATCATCCCGCCCATGGTGCTGACCACCTCAGGCAGATCAATTTCTAGCTGCGCGCGGGCCCCCGTTTCCCAGGAGTTATAAAAGCTCGCGAGCAGGTATGAGGTATCGACAAAGACAAGTGTGCGTTCAAGCATGGCTCCTAAGTTCCGTTCTAATTGTTCTAAATAAAATTCTTTGTTACCTCCAGTGTGCCTTATTCACCCCGAAACGTCGATCATAATTCGCCAATTCCCAGCATATTGGCCGCAAATGAAAAGTTTTCGGTGACCATTGCGGCGTCGGCAAGTGTGTTATATGGTTAGTTACCCAACTAACTAAGTAACTAACGAGCCGAAGGTGATGATGGACAACTCCACGCAACCGCTTTTTCGGCAGATTGCGTCCTTGGTGGAAGACACCATTGTGGACGGCACTCTGGCGGAGGGCGATAAGGCACCTTCCACCAATGAGTTGGCGGATTTCCACAACATCAACCCCGCAACCGCACGAAAGGGGATCACCCTCTTGGTGGACCTAGGGGTGCTGGAAAAGCGGCGGGGCATTGGCATGTTTGTGGCCGAGGGTGCTTCGCGTGCCATCCGCGAGCGCAGGCGAGGCGACTTCGCCGCGGAGTATATGGCCCCGCTTGTCGATGAAGCAGTTCGCTTGGGCTACAACCGCGCCCAGCTCCATGACCTTTTCGATCGGGTTGCAGAAAGCAGAGGAATGTACTCATGATTACTACCCGCAATTTCACCTTTTCCGCAGGTCTTACCCATGGCTTGGTCGGTCGCAACGGAATTGGCAAGACCACCTTATTGCGAAAAATCGCCGGCCAAATTCAATCCGGCCGCATCACGGTCTTTGACCGCCAGCCCTTTGATAACCAATCCGTACTCAACCGGGTAATCCTGATGGGCATCGACAATCCGCTGCCGGATTCGTGGGGTAGCAAGAAGCTCGGCGCCGTCGGCCAGGTGCGATGGCCCAACTGGAATGCGGAGCGATACGACGACCTCATCGCCGGCTTCGACATCCCAAATAAGGCGTATTCCGCGCTCTCGCGTGGACAGAAATCGGCATTGGGATTTGTTTTCGCCGTTGCCTCTGGCTGCGAAATAATGCTTTTGGACGAGCCTTATCTGGGTCTCGACCTGCCACGGCGCGAACTCTTTTACCAGGTCCTCCGGGAAGAGCACGGTCGCACCATCGTGGTATCCACCCATCACCTCAACGAGATAGAGGGCTTGCTGGACACCATTTCCCTCATGGGGGAGAGCCCTATCAGCGGTCCAGTGGATGAATTTGTTGATTCCTTCCTGGAAATCAGTGGGCCCGAAGAGGCCATCTCCGCGGCTGTTTCCGTCCTTGACCTGCCGGTATTGGAGCGCGCTTCAACCAGCCTGGGAGACCAAGTGCTTGTCGATGCCCGCACAACCTCGCCCGATCCCGTCTTCCGCTATGCCAACGAACATCATCTCCGGGTAGCAGAGGTATCACTTGAAAAGGCTGTCCGAGCATTGGAGGAGCAGTCATGAAACTCTTATGGCACACAACGGAATGGGTCTGGGTAACAGTCCTATTCTTCATTGCGCTTTATCCTGTACTTTTTGGCGAAAAGTGGGGAACTGTCACCTTGCTCTTGCCCCTTGTGCCCATCCTGACGTATCAACCCAGTTTTGATAAATACCAAGTACTTGGCCTGAGCTCACAGATATGGAATGAACACCGCCGGATTATCGTCACGGTTTTTGCTGTTGTGGCCATGGCAGGAGCGGCTGCACGGCAGGGCTGGTGGGCGTTGGCTGTTTATGCGGCGGCTTTGGCATGGGCGCTGTGGCGGAAACCAACCCCAACCAGGACGGGGTACTCGACGACCCCTTTGGGAATTGCATCCAAGCTTGGGCGTTTCCCGCCGACGCTCGACGCGCAGGCTGTATACCGCCGCCAGGTCCGCATGTGGCTGATGGTCGTCGTATTCTTAGCCATCAACGTTGTGCTTTCGCTAATGAGCACGCTGTGGGAACCGATGGAATTCATCGCTTTCATTGCTTGGTCACTCTCCGCCGTTTTCATCAGCCAGCCCATGGGCATATTGCGGGATACGCTCAGGGATTATGTCACCCTCGGCGGCACGCGTCGGCGCTGGGCTTCCATGACCGCAATGACGGGGCTCATCCTCATCCTTGGTTGCGCCGCCGTAGGGTTAGCCCTTTCCTTCTGGGGGAACACAATCGAGGTCGCCGCCGGCATGACCGCCATCGCGGGCGTCACCGTCCCGGGACTTATGTACCTCGAGTTCCTAGAGAAGAGGACCCTTGGAGTTTTAGTCGCGTACCTCCTCGGTATCGCAGCACTGTTATGGCTTTTCGCCCAAGGCTATATCTCGGCCGCGGTGGGGATGTTTATAAGCCTTGGCATCTACGCCGTATGGGCCGTAACTCTGCCGATATATGCACGCCGCATAAGCAGCCTGTGGAGGAAAGGCTTTGCGGGCTGGCTTGGCATGAGATAAATGCGTTCGAAACCAGGAGTGACCAGCGAGTTTGTGAAAGTTTAAAGCGGTGTGTAACTTAATACGAGTCAGCGCGACCGACAGCGCCCCACAGAGACAAGAATTTGTTTCTGGCTGAAGCGGCGATAGGAAAACAGGCCCTGACAAAAAATAACTTTTTACTCGCAACGAGTTCCATGCTTTAGAGCATGTAGCTGTTGTGTGGTGACGATGTCTGAGAACTCAATAGTGTGCCAATGTACTTATTTTTTATTTTTGTGTGCATGGTTGTGTGTTGATTGGTCTGTTGGCC